>JAEZCD010000148.1 GCA_023430145.1 Pseudomonadota bacterium | reverse complement strand
GGAGCGCGTCGACCTCTTCGAGCGCATGGCGGCGGCGGCCGCCGCCACCGTCGCCCGCGTCGCCGCGCCCGAAGAAATCCCCTCCGCGGTCGCCGCCTATCTGCGCGACCGCAACCTGCCGCCGGCGATCCGCCGCGGCGCGGATCCGCGGCTCGACGGCCTGCCCTGGGATGCGACGACGCTCGAGATTTCCCGCGGCCCCAGCGACGGCAGCGATGCGACCTCTGTCAGCCATGCCTTCGCCGGCGTCGCCGAGACCGGGACGCTGGTGCTCGTCTCCGGCGAGGACAATCCGACGACGCTGAATTTCCTGCCCGACGACCATGTCGTCGTCGTCGATGCGGCCGATGTGGTCGCCGACTACGAGCGCGTCTGGACGCTGCTGCGCGGCCGCTACGGCAAGTCCGAGATGCCGCGCACCGTCAACCTGATCACCGGCCCCTCCCGCTCCGGCGACATCGAGCAGATCCTGCTGATGGGCGCGCACGGCCCACGCCGCGTGCACATCGTCCTCGTCGATCACGGCGAGGCTTGAGGCCGGAAAGCGCAATCGAAAGGTTGCATTTCTGGCCGGGGCATGCGACGGAACGGCAACCAGGAGGTTGCCGATATGACCGATCGCATCGAGAAGACCATCGACCTGAAAGCCCCCGTCGCGCGGGTGTGGCGCGCGCTCACCGACGCCGCCGAGTTCGGCACCTGGTTCCGGGTGAAGCTCGACGATCCCTTCGTCGCGGGACAGTTTACGCGCGGGCGCGTCACCTATCCCGGCTACGAGCACGTCGTGTTCGAGGTCCAGACCAAGCGCATGGAGCGGCCGCGGCTGTTCTCCTTCACCTGGCACCCTTACGCCATCGATCCCGATATCGACTATTCCGGCGAGCCGCCGACGCTCGTCGAGTTCCGGCTCGAGCCGATCCCGACCGGAACCCGGCTGACGGTCGTCGAGTCCGGCTTCGACGCCATCCCGGCCCACCGGCGGCAGGAGGCGTTCCGCATGAACGAGGGGGGCTGGACAGCGCAGATGGAGAATATTCGCGCCCATGTCGACTCCTAGCCTCGGCGCCGGTGGCCGGGATCCGGCGCCGGTCTTCGCAGCGCTCGGCGACCGCACCCGCCTGTCGCTGCTGATGCGGCTCAGCGACGGGCAGGCGCGCTCGATCGCGAAACTGTCCGCAGACACGAGCCTCACCCGGCAGGCGGTCACCAAGCATCTGCACGTGCTCGAGAGCGCCGGCCTCGTCAGCAGCATCCGGGTCGGGCGCGAGAGCCGCTTCGGATACCGGCCGGAGCCGATCGCCGACGCGAAAGCCTATCTCGATGCGGTGTCCGCGCATTGGGACGACGCGCTCGAGCGGCTGCGCGCGTTCGTCGAGCGCTGACCGCATCGCTGTCGGCGGTGCTGACCGACATCTCGACCTCGGCGGGGTGGCAGCAAGGATGCCCTCGCCGAGGCTGGGGATCGGCCACGTCCTGGCGAACGGAGCGGATATCGATCGCGCGTCGCCATCGCCCGGATGGTCCGGATCGAGCAGGCGGTCCTAGCCGATCACGTTGAACACCGAGATCGGCTGGCTGATCCCCTTCAGGGACAGGTTGCCGATCTCCTCGAGCGCCACAGTGCTCTCCACGGCGGCAGCGATGCGGCCGCTGACGAGGATCTGCCCGTCCTTGGCCTCGTTGCAGAGCCGTGCGGCGACGTTCGTGACCGTGCCGATGGCCGTGTAGTCCATGCGCTCGGCAAAGCCGATCTGGCCGAGCGTGGCGTAGCCCTGCGAAACGCCGACGCCGAAGCCGATGTCGTGGCCGTGTCGCCGCCAGGCCTTCACGAGATCCGCCGCGGCGCGGCGCATCGCGGCGGCCATCTCGACGGCGCGCTTGGCCGGCTCCGGCATCGGCACCGGATCGTTGAAGAACACCATCACGCCATCGCCGCCGTAATGATCGAGCGTACCTTCGTAACGGGCGACGATGGGGCCGAGCGCCGCATGATAGTCGCGCAGGAGCGCCATCACTTCTTCCGGCTCGGCGCGCTCGGCGAAGGCCGTGAAACCCCGGATGTCGCAGAACACGACGACGATCTCGCGCCGATGGCTCTCGAGAATGCTCTCGTCGCCCTTCGCCACGATCATCTCGGCGAGCTGCGGGGCGAGAAACCGGCGCAGCTTGCCCATCCGCTGCAACTGGGCGACCTGGGCCTCGACGCGGACCTCGAGCTCGCGATTCCAGGCCGCGACTTCCTCGGTGCGGTCACGCAACTCTTTCAGCAGCCGAGCATTCTCGAGTGCGATCACAGCCTGCGCGGCGAAGGTCTGCAGCAGCGAGATCTGCTTCTCCGAGAACGGCCGGACCTCCTGGCGATAGATCGTCAGCGCGCCCCGAAGCACCCCGTCCTTGCGAAGCGCGGCAACGAGAGCGCTGCGGGCGCCGCCGAGATCGACGACAGCGCGCCGCAGCGGGTTGCCCTGCCGGTAGGCCTCCTCGTCCTTCTGATCCAGGTTATGAATAAGGTCCTCACCTTCCAGGAGACGCCAATGTGCGTCGCCTGGCCGAGGCTGGTCGATCCCTGAGCGAAAGTAGCGGGCCAGCTCTTCGGGAACGCCGCGTTGCACGGCGCGGTCGAACTGTTTGCCGTCATAGAGCGTCAGGAAACCGAACGTGGCCTCGCAGAGCCGGAGCGCATGATCGAGCATCGCACCGAATACTTGCGCAAGATCGCCTCGCGAGGCATTGACGAGCTGCAGCACCTCCGTCGTGGCGACCTGGCGGGCAATGGCCTGGTCGCGCTCTGCCGCGCACTCGCCGAGCTCTCGCCGCAGATCGGCGACCGTCTGCTGAAGATCCGGCCTGTTGTCGAGGACGGGATTGTCCATGCCGCACCTGACGGTGGTTTGCGATCAAGATACTCTGCTGCTCTCCAGCCTTGAACTCTTTTCTCCCGTGGTGCGCGGGCGGGCCGAATTCTGGCCTGTCGAGGCGGCGAAACGTCCGTCGCAGGTGGCTAAGATTGCAACGCGCGATGATCACGCCGGCCGCACGGGGCCAGGGACGACTGCATAGCGATGACGATCTGATGACACGGCCGAGCTTGCGTCTCGGATAGGTTTATTGTCCATTGCGCACGATGCGGGACTAGCAGGCAGGCGGACGGAACTATGCTCGGAACCGACCCGACGAGGCTGGAGGGCGTCTTGGCCCGCCTTCCGGAAGCGGCGACGGACGCGAGCGCCTGGCCGGATCTGCTGCAGGACTTCGCGGAGGCCGCAGGCGCCGCAGGCGCCGGTCTGCTCAGCGAGAAGCTGACGGGGGGGAAGGTCCCGATCAGCCGCGGCGCCGGGGAGCTGTTCGATTCGTTCTTTCGCAAGGGGTTCGAGACCCGTGATCCGCGCCGGCGAGCTATTCCGGGCATGATGCGCGGACGGCTGGGCCTCGACGAGGACCTGTTCGAGCCCGGCTTCCACGAGCGGGAGCCGCTGTTCACCGACGTTCTGACGCCGCTCGGCTTTCGCTGGTGGGCCGGCGTCGGCTTCACCGTCGGCGGGACCCTTTGGTGCGTCGCGCTTCAGCGGACGATCGGCGAGGGCATATTCGAGCCGAGCGAGCAGAGGATGCTCGCGGGCTCGATCCCGATGCTGACGCAGTTCGGAGCCCTCGCCGACGCGATCGATCGCACGCAGATCTCTGCCATGTCCGACGCCCTCGACATCGTTCGGCGCCCAGCGATCCTGGTCGACGGGCTCGGCAGGGCGCTCCGTGCGAACCGATCCTGCGAGGCGATCTTCGATGCCTGGTTTCGCGTGCGGGGCGGTAAAATCGTCGTGGCCGATCCGCGAGCCGTTCCCGAGCTCGGGACGTTGCTCGACCAGATACGGTCGAGTTCCGGATGGATCGCCTTCGGAGGGCGGAAATTCGTCATCGCGCGCGGCAGGCGACGGCCGCTCGTCGTCGAGCCCGTGAACGTTTCCGGAGCGGGCTCCGGGCCGTTCTCCGGCGGCCGAGTGCTTCTCCTCGTCAGCGATCTCGAGCAAGGCCGGAAAGCGCCCGCGGTCGAGATCCTGCGGCGGCTGTTCGGCCTGACGCCGGCCGAGGCGAGGCTGGCGGCGCTGCTCGGCCAGGAGACGAGTCTGGCGGAGGCGGCCGAGGCGCTGCAGATCACGATGCTCACGGCCCGCTCCCATCTGAAGCGGATCTTCGAAAAGACCTCCGTCACCCGCCAGGCCGATCTGCTGGCTCTCCTGCGCCGTCTGCCAGGCGACTGACCGCGCCGATTGTGGGGCATGCATGGCGCACGTGATCGGTGCCTGGGGAAAGGGCCCCGGCGGCGGGGCGCCGCATCGCACTTTGCGCGCCGATCAGGTCCGCTAGACTCCACTCTCTCGCCGGAGGGGAACGCCCGACCGCCCGACATCGTTTGTCCGGGGAGCGAGAGGACGGAGAGAGTTTCTCATGGCCGCGAACACACCGGCGGAACGCGAAGCCGCAGCCAAGCGGGCGATCGACGCGGCTCAGGATCTGGGGCTCGGCCGCAACATCTCCGCCAGCGACCAGCCGACGGTCACGGGACCGGTGACGGCCCGCGACAACCCGGCGGTGCTCGACGCCGAGCGCGACGACCGGCAGCTCGAGGAAGGTCTCGAGGAGAGCTTTCCGGCCAGCGATCCCCCTTCCGCCGCGCAGCCGGCGAACCCGCCCGCGCCCGTGTCCAACGAGACGTGCGACGACGCCCGTCTCGACAAGGCGGAGCAGGACCGGCAGCTCGAGGAGGGCCTCGAGGAGTCGTTCCCCGCCAGCGACCCGGTCTCGATCACGCAGCCCGAGCATTCCATCGGCGCTCCGGCGCGGCCGAAGGAGAAAGACGACGGGCCGAAGGTCGCCGATTTTCTGAAGGAGCCGAAATGAGCTGGCTCGGCGAGGACAGGAAAGAAAGCGCCGACGTGCCGCCGAACGACACGGAGAGGCCCGTCGTCGAGGGCAGCTTTGTCGAAGGCCTCTTCGTCCCGGCGGACAGTCCCTCGGCCGACGAAGCGGCGGGGAGCGAGGACGAGCGCCTCGACGAGATCGCCAACGCCTCGATGCCGCCCGGGGGCACCTACTCGTAGGGTGCACGCTCGCGGGCCTGCAAAGGGCCCGGGACCCGGATCAGCGGGCCCTAAAGCCCGATCGCCCTCGCCCCGGCGGCGGCGCCGACGCCGAGCGCGAGCGCCAGGAACTCGTTGCGCAGCAGCGCCCGGGCGGCGATCACGGTGACGATGGCGACCGCCGCCGGCAGCCCTGACTGCACCGTCAGCGGCACCACGGTGGCGACGATCACGGCGCCCGGTAGCGCCTCGAGAGCGCGGCGGACGCGCGGTGTCAGCGGCACGAGCCCCATCAGCCAGAAGCCTGCGGCGCGCCAGACGAAGGTGATGGCGGTCATGGCGAGGATCGCCGCCATGGGCGCGACGGCGTCAGCGGTCATCTTCGGAGAACGCCGCTGCGACCGAGCCGGCAAGGGCGCCGGCGACGATGAACCAGTAGCCGCCGGCGAGCAGATGCACGCCGAGCGCGACGACCGCCGTCACCACCCAGGCGAGCTTGTCGCGACCGCCGCGCCAGAGCGGCACGATCATCATGGCGAAGAAGATCGGCAGGATCAGGTCGAGGCCGAAGCGCTTTGGGTCGTCGATCAGCGCGCCGAGGAACCAGCCGGGTGCGGTTGCGAGGGTCCAGATCGCCCATAGCGCGAGGCCGCCGCCGAAGAAGATGCCGACGTCGCTGCCGCCCGCCGCCCGATACTGCATGGCGATCAGCCAGTTGGCATCGGTCAGTGTCGCCAGCATGCCGTAGCGCTTTCCGGCCGAGGGCAGCTCGGCGAACCAGGGCCGCAGCGCCGCGCCCATCAGGAAGAAGCGCAGATTGACGGCGGCGGTGACGGCGGTCACGGTGAGGATCGCCCAGGGCGTCCAATCGGCGGTCCACATCTCCAGCGCGACGAGCTGCGCCGCGCCGGCGAAGACGAAGCCGCTCATCGCCACCGCCTCGAAGACACCGAGCCCCTTCTGGGCGGCCGCGGCGCCGAAGGCGGCCGCGAAGACGATCACGCCCGGGAACAGCGGCAAAGTGAGGCGCGCGCCCTCGGCGACGCCGGCCATCGTGAGCGTCGCGCGCTCCGGCTGCAAAGTCATGGTTTTCGGCTGGCTCCCGCCCCTTTGTCCTAGCCGAGGCCGTCTGTCCTTGTCCACCGGGACGAATGTCGCGGGTCCCCGCGCCGCACTGCGGAGCAGCCCTGGCGTTCCCGACTTGTTCCGGTACACTCGGGGTCCCGAATCGAGCCGACGGGCCGCCGCGTAATGCCGACCGAGATCACTCCGGAGATTCTTCTGCTCGCCGCCGCCGGCTTCTCCGCGGCGAGTTTCCTGCTTCTCTTCACGCTCGTCCTGCAGAATCTCGGCCGCAGCGCGCGGGAAAAAGCCGCGGCGCTGCGGCTCGAGACGCAGCTCGACCATCTAGGCCATGGCCTCCGCGAGGGATTCTCGGCGCAGCGACACGAGACCCGGCGCGGCGCAGCGGACCTGCGCGCCGAGATCACGCGCACCTTGGCGATGCTCGGCGACACGGTCTCGAGCCGCATCGGCGACATGTTCCTCGTCCAGGCGAACAAGCTCGCCGCGACGACGCGCGAGATCGCGGCGCTGACCGACGGCAACGAGCGGCGGCAGGAGGCGCTGAAAGCCTCCGTCGAGGCGCGCCTGGCCGAAATTCGTACCGAGGCGACGGCTAGCACGTTGCAGCTCCGCGACGACATCGCCCGCACGCTCCGCGGCGTCAGCGAGGGGCTGGTGGCGACGCTCGGGCAGATGTCCGAAGGCCAGCGCGAGCGGCTCGACGGCGTCTCGGTGCGTCTCGGTGAGCTGACCTCGACGCACAAGGCCGAGCAGGAGGTGCTGCGCAAGAGTGTCGAGGCACGGCTCGACCAGATGCGCACCGACAACGGCCAAAAACTCGAGCAGATGCGGGCGACGGTCGACGAGAAGCTGCAGGGCACGCTCGAGAAGCGGCTCGGGGAGTCGTTCAAGCGGGTGTCCGATCAGCTCGAGCAGGTGCACAGGAGCGTCGGCGAGATGCAGGTGCTCGCCACCGGCGTCGGCGATCTGAAGCGCGTGCTGACCAATGTGAAGGCGCGCGGCACCTGGGGCGAGGTCACCCTCGGCAGCCTGCTCGAGCAGGTGCTCGTCGCCGAGCAGATCGGCCGCAACGTGGAGGTCGTTCCGGGGTCGGGCAAGCGGGTGGAATATGCGATCCGCATGCCGGGCGGCGACGGCGAGGCCCCGCTCTGGCTGCCGATCGACTCGAAATTCCCGATCGAGGATTACGAGCGCCTCGTCGCCGCCGCCGAGCGCGCCGATGCCGGCGCCGTCGAGGAGTCGACGCGCTCGCTCGAGGCGCAAATCCGCCTCTGCGCGAAGACGATCGCGGAAAAATACGTCTGCGCGCCTCACACGGTCGATTTCGGCATCCTGTTCCTGCCGACGGAGGGCCTGTTCGCGGAAATCATCCGCCGGCCGGGCCTCGTCGAGGCGCTGCAGCGCGACTTGCGCATCCTCGTCGCCGGGCCGACGACGCTGCTCGCCGTCCTGTCGAGCCTGCGCATGGGTTTTCAGACGCTCGCCATCCAGCAGCAGTCGGGCGAGGTCTGGCGCCTGCTCGGCGCCGTTCGGACCGAGTTCGGCAAATATGGCGAGGCGCTCGCGGGGGTGAAGCGCAAGATCGACGCCGCCAGCAAGGAGATCGACAACGTCGAGCGCCGGCAGCGGGCGATGAACCGCCGGCTGCGCGACGTCGGCGACCTGCCCTATGGCGAGCCGCCCGAGCTCCTGCTGCTGCCGAAGGACGAGATCGGCGAGGCGGCGGCATAGGTGGGCGGCCGGCGCCGCCGCGTGGTAGGCCTTGCGGCCAACGGAGCCGAGGGGCAGCCATGCCGATGATCGCGCACATTCTCGCCCGCAGCACCGTCGCGCTCGCGGCGCTGGCGTTGCCGGTGGCTTCCGCTATCGCGGAGGACGTCCCGCGCGGGACAGTGACGGCGGCGCTGCCGCAGCTCGAAAACATCGCCGAGGGCCTGATCGCGGCCGGTGAGGTGCCCGGCCTCGCGATCGCCATCGTGCACGAGGACGACGTCGTCTACCTGAAGGGCTTCGGGGTGCGCGAGGCGGGCAAGCCGGCGCTCGTCGATGCCGATACCGTCTTCCAGCTTGCCTCGATGTCGAAGCCGCTCTCGGCGACGATCGTCGCCGCGCTGGTCGGCGAGGGCGTCGTCGACTGGGACTCGCGCATCGCCACGATCGATCCGGCCTTCCAGCTGAAGCAGGCCTATCCGACGGCGCAGGTTACGGTTCGGGATCTGTTCTCCCACCGCAGCGGGCTTCCCGGCGAGGCCGGCAACGACCTCGAGGGGATCGGCTACGACCGGGGGGAAATCCTGCACCGGCTGCGGCTCGTCGAGCCGTCGTCGAGTTTCCGGGCGGGCTATTCGTACAGTAACTTCGGTCTGACGGCCGGCGCCGTCGCCGCCGCCCGCCGCACGGGCAAGTCCTGGGAGGAGGTCGCCGCCGAGTGGCTCTACCGGCCGCTCGGCATGACCTCGACGAGCTCTCGCCACAGCGATTTCCTCGCGCACGCCAACCGGTCGGCCCTGCACGTGCGCGTCGGCGGCGCCTGGAAGGCCGCGTTCACGCGCGAGCCCGACGCCCAGGCGCCTGCCGGCGGCGTCAGCTCGAATGTCCGCGATCTGGCGCAGTGGATGCGGCTCGAGATCGCCAAGGGCCGTTTCGGCGGCCGGCAGCTGATCCCCGAAGCGCCGCTCGCGGCGACCCACGAGCCGGTCATCAGCCGCGGCGCGAACCCGGTGAACGGCGCGGCGAGCTTCTACGGCCTCGGCTGGAACCTCGAGTTCGGCCGCCACGGCCTCGTCTGGGGCCATGCCGGCGCCTTCAGCGTCGGGGCGCGGACGACGGTCAGCATCGATCCCGGGCGCAAGCTCGGCATCGTCGTCCTCACGGGCGCTTTCCCGACCGGCGTGCCGGACGCCCTCGTCGAGAGCTTTTACGATCTCGTCATCGCCGGCCGCGTGACGAAGGATTGGACCCCGGCCTGGAACGCCGCCTACACCGGCATGTTCGCCCCCGCGGTCGAAGCATCGAAGGCGCGTTGGGGCACGCCGCCCTCGCCCGCGTCCCCTGCTCTGCCCGCCGCCGCCTATGCCGGCACTTACGAGAACGCCTATTTCGGTCGCGCCACCATCGCCGCCGACGGTCCGGGACTCGCCCTGAAGCTCGGCCCGGCCGGCAAGAGCTTCACGCTGCGCCACTTCGATCGCGACACCTTCCTCTATGCGCCCTCGCCGGAGATGCCGGACGTGCTGTCCTCGCTGCGCTTCGCGATCGGCGCCGACGGCAACGCGGAAGCGATGACCAGCGAGGATCTCGACGCGTTCGGGCTCGGGCGCATGCGCCGGGTCGAGCAGTAGGGCTCGGCCGCATGTCCCCGCCGCCTCCGCGCTTCACCGAGAAGCAAGGCCAGTATCTGGCCTTCATCGATGCCTACAGCCGCATCTCCCGCCGCGCCCGTGCCGAAGCCGACATGCAGCGGCACTTCCGCGTCACGCCGCCGAGCGTTCACCAGATGGTGCTCGGCCTCGAGCGCGGCAGCGTGATCACGCGAACCCCGGGCGCCGCCCGCAGCATCGTGCTGCTCGTCGAGCCCGAGGACCTGCCCGTCCTTCGCTGACGACTCGGCGGCCTGCGATCGTCTTCCGCTCAGCCGAGCTCCTTCTGCATGAAGACGAGGTCGAGCTTGCGGCCGAATTTGCGGCCAACGCCCGGCAGCCGCCCGGTCTCGCGGAAGCCGAGTCGCTCGTGCATGCGCAGCGAAGGGGCGTTCGCGGCATCGATGCCGCCGATCATCACCGTCTTGCCGAGCGCGAGCGCCAACGGGAACAGTGCCTGCACGAGCGCGGGGCCGAGGCCGCGGCCCCGGGCGCCGGCGGCGACGTAGACGGAATGCTCGACGGTGTGGCGATAGGCCTCGAAGGCGCGGAAATCGCCGAAGCTCGCATATCCCGCGACGGTGTCGCCCACCGCCGCGACGAGCACCGGATAGTTCTGGGCCTGCCGGAGCAGGAGCCAGGCCCTGCGGTCGTCGAGATCGACCGCGGTCTCGTTCCAGCTCGCGGTCGAATGGAGCACCGCGTCGTTGTAGATGGCAAGGATGCCGGGCAGATCGGCCTCGGTCGCCGGACGGACGATCGGGGCGCAGGCGCTGGCGGACATGACCTCATCTCGCCCTTGGTCGCGAGCCGTCAACCCGCCGCCGGCGCGAGCCGCTTATACATGAACAGCGTGTCGCAGAAGCCGCCCTGCGGCCACAGCGCGTAGTCCGGCACGATGCCGACGCGGCTGAAGCCCATGCGCTCGTAGAGCCGCTCGGCGGGCCCGCTCGCGGTGTCGAGCACGAGGACCGTTCGGCCGTGCTCCATCGCCCCGTCCTCGAGCGCACGCATCAGCGCCTCGCCGATGCCGCGGCCACGGGCGGCGGTGCGGACGAGCAGCTTCTTGACGTCGGCGCGGTGCGGCTGGTTCGGCCGCATGGCGAAGCCGAGCTGGACCGTGCCGACGGGCACGCCGGCCTCCTCCGCCACGAACAGCAGCGTCTCGCCGCGCTCGACCTCCGGGACCACCTCGCCGAGCCAGAAGGCGAGCGCTTCCTCCTTCGAGAAGGGGCTCATGAAGCTCACCGACGCGCCACCCTCGACGCAGTCGACGAGGATATCGGCGAGGCCATCGGCGAGGCGGCGAGCCTCTTCGGCGGTGACGGCGCGAACGGCGTGCGGCATGCGAATGCTCGGAGAGACGGAGGGTCGGGATTGCCAGTTGCTCGGCGCAGGTAAATACAAGTGTCGCGCGTCGCCGCAAGAGGCGACTTCGGAGACACTCACATGGACAGCATCCGCACTGCTCGCGTTGCGTCTGTTCTCCACCGCGCCGGCCTCGCCGCCGCCGCGGGCGTCCTCCTCGCGCTCCCGAGCGCGCCCGCCGCGGCGGACTTCTGCCTGCAGCTGAACGGCGGCGATTTTTCCGGCGACATCGGCTTCTTCCGCTTCGACGGGCCGCTGCCTCCCGGCAAGGCGAACGCGATGGTGCCGATGGCAGGCCGCGCGGCGGGCACCGGCGAGCCCGTATTCGGCGGCGCGGTGATCAATTCCGACGGCACGAGCTTCCAGCTCGGCGCCACCTTCTTCATCGACGACACGCAGGGGCAGTTCTCGCTCGGCGTGAGCACGGTGACCAAACAGGGCAGCGGCCGCGGCCGCTACGGCGCCTACGACCTCGGCGGCTCGTTCCAGGTGAAGATCGTCAGCTGCAACAAGGAGCCGAACCAGTAGGCTCGGCAGCCGCGCATTTCCACGCGGGCTGCCCGGCGCTTTCGCCGACCTCGGTCACCGCCCGGCCGCCGACGCCATGGCGGCGGCGGCTCGGCGGCGGCTCCACAACAGCTCTGCCGTCCGCGCCACCGACGTCGCAATCGCGATGCATCGCTCAACGCTCATGCTCTCGGAGAGCACGGCGAGCGGAATGGCGGCTCTGGCGGCGGCGAAGCGGCTGAATGCGCTCGGGCCGCCGACGATGAAGCGCGTGGTGCTGAGCAGGAACATCTCGATCAGCGCCTCGGCCAGGGCCTCCGGATCATCACGGTCCCAGGATCGCGTCGGATAGTGCAGGACCCGTCCCGGATAGCGGCCGTCGAAGGCCTCGATCACCTTCGGATCCTCGGTGCAGAGGAAGAGGGGAGCATCGCCGATGACCGCATCCAGCGCGGCGAAATAGCGCTCGAGGCCGACGATCCGCCGCCGCTCGCGTTCTACTGGATAGTGGACGAGGTCGCCGCGGCGGACATGCACGCCGATCGCCGGCCGCGGATCGTGGCGGGCGGCGAAGGCGAGCGCCTGCCGGCTCAGCGCAGGCGCCAGCGCGATCGCCCGCATCGCCGCCGCGAGATCGCCGCGCAGGCGCAGCGAATCCGCCTCGCCGCTGAGCCGCTGTACCCGGCCGAGGCCGCACAGGAGCACATCGGCCCCGGCGAGCTCGGCCTCGTCGATGACGTCCTTCGCCCCATCGTAGAGGATTCGCCTCGCATCGAACTCCCGGAAGCCGAAGGTGAGCTTGCCGGTCTTCACGGCTGCGTCCAGGCGCTCGGCATCGAGCAGCCGGCGGGGATCGGTGACCCCGGCGACATGCTCGAACGACTCCCAGGCGAAATAGCAGGGCACGCCGAGGACGCGGGCGATGCGGATGCCGTTGCCGAGCGCCATCAGGCGACCGCCGAGACCATCCATGCGATAGGCGATCACCCCGCGCATAGGCTCGCTTCTCCCCGACCCCGTTTTGACCGCCGAAGTCGACCGTGCGCCAGCCTAGGCGAAACGCCGACCGCAGCGAAGCCCGCGCTGGAAACCTCCTCGGGCGCGCGCCCGCTCGACAGCTTGCTTGGCCCGCGGCCACAAGCGGTGCTATCCCGCAGCCCATGACCGCTGCACCGCAACAGAACATCCGCAACTTCTCGATCATCGCCCATATCGACCATGGGAAGTCGACGCTAGCCGATCGCCTGATCCAGACCACCGGCGGCCTCGCCGAGCGGGAGATGGTCGAGCAGGTGCTCGACTCCATGGACATCGAGCGCGAGCGCGGCATCACCATCAAGGCGCAGACCGTGCGCCTCGCCTACAAGGCGAGGGACGGCAAGGACTACGTCCTCAACCTGATGGACACGCCGGGTCACGTCGACTTCGCCTACGAGGTGTCGCGCTCGCTGGCGGCCTGCGAGGGCTCCCTTCTCGTCGTCGACGCGAGTCAGGGGGTGGAGGCGCAGACGCTCGCCAATGTCTACCAGGCGATCGATGCCGGGCACGAGATCGTCCCGGTGCTCAACAAGATCGACCTGCCGGCCGCCGAGCCCGACCGCGTCAAGGAGCAGATCGAGGAGGTGATCGGCCTCGACGCCTCCGACGCGGTGCCGATCTCGGCCAAGACCGGCCTCGGCATCGACCTCGTGCTGGAAGCCATCGTCACCCGCCTGCCGCCGCCCAAGGGCGATCCGGACGCGCCGCTGAAAGCCCTCCTCGTCGATTCCTGGTACGATCTCTATCTCGGCGTCGTCGTGCTGGTGCGGATCGTCGACGGCCGGCTGAAACGCGGCCAGCGCATCAAGATGATGGGCACCGACGCCAGCTACGACGTCGACCGCGTCGGCTATTTCACGCCGAAACTCGTCAACGTCGACAGCCTCGGCCCGGGCGAGGTCGGCTTTCTCACCGCCTCGATCAAGGAGGTGGCCGACACCCGCGTCGGCGACACCATCACCGACGACCGCAAGCCGACCGCAAAACCCCTGCCCGGCTTCAAGCCGGCGCAGCCGGTCGTCTTCTGCGGCCTGTTCCCGGTCGACGCGGCCGATTTCGAGGATCTGCGCGCCGCCATGGGCAAGCTGCGCCTCAACGATGCGAGCTTCTCCTACGAGATGGAGAGCTCGGCCGCGCTCGGCTTCGGCTTCCGCTGCGGCTTTCTCGGGCTGCTCCACCTCGAAATCATCCAGGAGCGGCTCGAGCGCGAGTTCAACCTCGACCTCATCGCCACCGCGCCCTCGGTCGTCTACCGCATCTCGATGAACGACGGCTCGCAGATCGAGCTGCACAACCCGGCCGACATGCCGGACGTCGTCAAGATCGACGAGATCTACGAGCCCTGGATCCGCGCCACGATCCTGACGCCCGACGACTATCTCGGCGCGGTGCTGAAGCTCTGCCAGGACCGGCGCGGCACGCAGGTCGACCTGTCTTACGTCGGCAAGCGCGCGATGGTGGTCTACGAGCTGCCGCTGAACGAGGTCGTGTTCGACTTCTACGACCGGCTGAAATCGATCTCCAAGGGCTATGCCAGCTTCGACTATCAGATCATCGACTACCGGCCCGGCGACCTCGTCAAGATGCAGATTCTCGTCAATGCCGAGCCGGTCGACGCCCTGTCCATGCTGGTGCACCGGGCGCGCGCGGAGGCGCGCGGCCGCGCCATGTGCGAGAAGCTGAAGGATCTGATCCCGCAGCACTTGTTCAAGATCCCGATCCAGGCGGCGATCGGGGCGAAGGTGATCGCCCGCGAGACGATCTCGGCGCTGCGCAAGGACGTGACGGCCAAATGCTACGGCGGCGACATCACCCGCAAGCGCAAGCTTCTGGACAAGCAGAAGGAAGGCAAGAAGCGCATGCGGCAGTTCGGGAAAGTGGAGATCCCGCAGGAGGCGTTTATTGCGGCACTGAAGATGGAGGGGTGAGGGCTGTCCCTTCCCTCTCCCACGAGGGGAGAGGGAAGAGAAGCGGGCGCCCGCGATGCCCCTCGGTCCATCCGCATCCGCATTCGTCGTCCTCCGCGAAGGCGGAGGACCCAGCCTTTTCAGCCGCCTCGCAGAGAAGAAGGGCTGGATCCTCCGCCTTCGCGGAGGATGACGAGCGGGTTCGCGGAGGATGACGAGCGGCGCCGCGCAGGACGACGCGCGGGTTCGGAGGGATGACGGGCGGTGCCGCTAATACGCCACCTGGCCCTCGCGGTTGGGCGTGCCGAGCACGTGCGTCTTCGGCGGCAGCATCACCTGGTCGAAGGTCTGGGTGAACATCGCGGCTGCGAAGAAGGCGACGGCCCGCAGCGTCTCGGTGCCGGTGTTCTCCAGATCGTGCCGCAGCGGGGTCGGCAGCACGAAGACGCTGCCCGGGCCGACCGGATAGCTCGTGCCGTCCTCGAGATAGAGCTTGCCGGTGCCGGCGATGATGTATTGCGTCTCCTCGGTGGCGTCGGTGTGCCAGCCGAGCCGGCCGCCCGGCTCGATCTCGTAGACGATGGTCGAGGAGGCGGTCGAGCCGTTGCCGCCATAGCGGGCGAAGGCGCCCTGCCAGCGCACGGCGGCATCGGTCTCGCCCCAGACTTTCGTCCGGGCGAGCGCATTGGAATCGACGACTTCGGTCATGTTGGCCTCTCCTGCTTTCGAGGCCCGCACGCTACGCCCCGCCACGGCTCAGTCCAAGCCTCGGCGCGCAGGGGCGTTAATGCTTTCCGAGGATCGGGCCGCGACTCGTCATTGCGAGCGCAGCGAAGCAATCCAGCTCTCTTTCCAGCGCCAAAAAGCTGGATTGTTTCGTCGCTGCGCTCCGCGCAATGACGGGGCCGGCTCAGCCCTTCCCCGTCTCCAGCAGCGCCAGAAGGCCCGCCAGCAGCTGCGTCGGCGTGGGCGGGCAGCCGCTTATGTGCAGGTCGACCGGAATCACGTCTTTCACCCCGCCGACCACCGCGTAGCTGCCCGAAAACAGCCCGCCGTCGATGGGGCAATTGCCGATCGCCACCACCCATTTCGGATCCGGCGTCGCGGTATAGGCGCGCAGCAGCGCCTCGCGCATGTTCTTCGTCACCGGCCCGGTGACGGTCAGCACGTCGGCGTGCCGGGGCGAGGCGACGAAGCGCAGGCCGAAGCGCTCGAGATCGTAGAAGGCGTTGGAGAGCGCGTGCAGCTCGAGCTCGCAGCCGTTGCAGGAGCCGGCATCGACATGGCGGATGGAGAGCGAGCGGCCGAGGCGGGCGCAAGCGGCCCGGTTAACGCTCTGCGCCAACTCGGCCAGCGCCGCCTCGTCGACGGCCGGCGGCGGCTCCGTCAGCGGGCCGTGGCCGAGGTTCTGGAACAGGACTTTGCGCATGCCGCCACCCTAAAGATCGTGGCCGGAATAGGAGCAGTTGAACGATTTGTTGCAGAGCGGGAAGTCGGCGACGATGTTGCCCTCCACCGCCACCTCGAGCAGCGGCCACTGGAACCAGGACGCATCGCGCAGATGGCAGCGCGCGACGGTGTGTCCCGGATCGAGCCTGAGCCACACCAGGAGGTCGCCGCGAAACGCCTCGACGACGGCGAGCCCCTCGCAAATCTCGGCCGCCTCCGGGAGCGGCACGCGGACATCGCTGGCCGGCAGGCGGTCGAGAATCTGCTCGACGAGCGACAGGCTCTGCTCGACCTCGCGGATGCGGATCCAGACGCGGGCGTCGACGTCGCCGGCTTCCAGCACGGGCACCGAGAAGTCGAGGACGTCATAAGGCGCATAGGCGAGGTTCTTGCGCGCGTCGAAATCGCGCCCCGAGGCGCGGCCGACATGGCCGCCGGCGCCGAACTCCTTCGCATAGGCCGGCTTGACGATGCCGGTGGTCACCGTCCGGTCCTGCAGCGAGGCGGTCTCCTCGTAGAGGGCGATCAGACCGGGGAACACGCGCCGGATCTCGGCGACCAGCGCCCGGCATTCCTTCGCACCGTCCGGAGCGATGTCGCGCGCCACGCCGCCGGGCACGATGACGTCGCGCATCAGCCGGTGGCCGAAGGCGACGCTCGAGGCGCGCAGCACGCGCTCGCGCAAAATGCCGGTCTGAGCGTGCATCAGCGCGAAGGCGGCGTCGTTGCAGATGGCGCCGATGTCACCGCAATGGTTGGCGAGGCGCTCCAGCTCCGCCATCAGCGCCCGCAGAAAGATCGCCCGCGGCGGCGGGGAAACCCCGAGCGCGGCCTCCACGGCGCGCGCGAACGCGAAACCGTACGCGGCGGTGCTGTCGCCGGAGGTGCGCGCGGCCAGCATCGCGGCGCGCTCGATCGAGGCGCCCCGCATCAGTCCCTCGATGCCCTTGTGGACGTAGCCGAGCCGCTCCTCGAGCCGCACCAGAAATTCGCCGTTGGCGGTGAAGCGGAAATGGCCGGGCTCGATGATGCCGGCATGGATCGGCCCGACGGGAATCTGGTCGAGCCCCTCGCCCTCCACCGGCAGGAACGGGTACGGCGCCGGCGCCCCGGGGATCACGGCCGCGCCGAGCGGGTGGGACACGTCCCAGAAGCCGAGGTCGAGCCAGGGCCGCGTGTCGGGAGAGCCCACCGCGTCGATGCCGAACAGGCTGCGGATCGCCCGCTCGAGCCGGATCGCCGCCGCGTGCTTGGCGCCGACGCTCGGATAGGTGCCGTCCGGACACTCGAGCGTCAGGACCACGAGGTCCGCGGCCCCCTCCCCGAGCAGCGCCATGTGCACCGCGCCGGCATCGCCCCAAAGGCCGAACAGGTTGGCGTGGCCGGCGGCGAGCAGGTTGATCGCCGCATTCCAGCCGACCTCGCCGACGATCGCGCGCGGAAAGGGCCGGTGCCGGTCGGCCCGCGACAGATGCGGGATATGGTCGAGGAGCGGCGTCATCCGAGCAGCTTGGCCACGTTCTCGAAGCCGGCGACGAGCGGTGGCGGCAGCCAGATGCCGCAGACGAGCACGATGCCGAGATGGGCGAACATCGGCACGTAGGAGGCCTGCGACGGACCGGTCGGCCCGCGCACCGGGCCGAAGGCGATGCCGCCGAGCCGCAGGAACAGGCCGCCGAGCGCGACGAGGATGCCGAAGACGAGCACGATCGCCAGCAGCGGCTCGCGGGCGAAGGTCGACGAGACGACCAAAAACTCGCTCATGAAGATGCCGAGCGGCGGCAGGCCGGCGATGGCGACGACGCCGGCGACGAGGCCCCAGCCGAGCACCGGATGCGAGACCGTGAGGCCGCCGAGCTCGGCGATCTTCTGCGTGCCCTTGATCTGGGCGATGTGGCCGACGGCGAAGAAGATCGCCGATTTCGTCAGCGAGTGCATGGTCATGTGCAGGAGCCCGGCGAAATTGGCGAGCGGCCCGCCCATGCCGAAGGCGAACACGATGATGCCCATGTGCTCGATCGACGAGTAGGCGAAAAGCCGCTTTATGTCGCGCCGCCGGTAGAGCATGAAGGCGGCGAAGACGCAGGAGATGAGGCCCATCGTCACCATCAGCGGGCCGGGGCCGATGGCGCCCGGATTGAGCGCCAGCAGCATCTTGAAGCGCAAGAGCGCGTAGAGGGCGACGTTGAGCAAAAGGCCCGAGAGCACGGCCGAGATCGGCGTCGGGCCTTCCGCATGCGCGTCCGGCAGCCAGGCGTGCAGCGGCGCGAGGCCGACCTTGGTGCCGTAGCCGAGCAAGAGGAACACGAAGGCGAGGTTCAGCAGCGCCGGATCGAACTGTTGCGCATGCACGACGAGCACGGTCCACACCATCGCCTGCTCGCCTTCGCCGATCACCGGCCGCGCCGCCATGTAGACGAGGATGGTGCCGAATAGGGCGAGCGCGATGCCGACGCTGCCGAGGATGAAGTATTTCCAGGCCGCCTCCAGAGCCTCGTGCGTGCGGTAGATGCCGACCATCAGCACCGTGGTGAGCGTGGCGATCTCGATCGCCACCCACATGAGGCCGATGTTGTTGGCGATCAGCGCGAGGTTCATGGCGAACATCAGCATCTGATACATGGCGTGGTAGAAGCGGACCGAGACCGGCGTCAGCCGCTCGATCTCGATCTCGTGCGCGATGTAGCTGGCGCTGAAGACGCTGGTGGTGAAGGCGACGAGCGTGGTGAGGACGATGAACACCTTGTTGAGGTCGTCGACCAGGAGATAGTCGCCCGAGGGCGGCTCGACGAAGAACAGCGACACCGCGACGAGGAAGGTGAGCCCCGAAGCGACCACGTTGAGGCCTGCCGTCAGCCGATAGCCGGGCAGCACGGCGAGCAGGGCGGCCGCCGCGAGCGGGATCAGCAGCACGGCATTCAGTGCGTCGACGGTCATCGGCGCTCGCCGCGGAATCGATCCAGCGCATGCACGTCGACGGTGTCGAAGCGCTCGCGGATGCGGAACAGGAAGATGCCTATGACGATGAAAGCGATCAGCACCGAGAAGGCGACGCTGATCTCGACGACGAGCGGCATCCCCTTGGCGCCGGTGGCGGCGAGCACGAGCCCGTTCTCCAGCGACATGAAGCCGATGACCTGGCTCACCGCGTTGCGCCGCGTGACCATCATGAGCAGCCCGAGGAGCACCACCGACAGCGCGAAGGCCAGATCCTCGCGCGCCAGAGGATCGGCCTCCGGAGTGACCCGCAGCATCACCACCATCGACAGCGCGACGAGGCCCATGCCGGCGAGCATGGTCGGGCCGACGCCGACGACGTTGTCGAGCTCGCGGTGGATGCCGAGGCGGACGATCATCCGGCGCAGCGCCACCGGGATGATCACCGCCTTGAAGACGAAGGCGATGGCGGCCGTGATGTAGAGGTGCGGGGCGTCCTGGACGAAGGCCTGCCAGGCGACCGACGCGGTGAGAACCATCGCGTGCACGGCGAAGATGTTGATCAGCGCCGACAGGCGGTCCTGGTAGAGCTGCAGGAAGCTCACCAGCACCAGCGAGCCGGCCAACAGATGCGCGATGTCGAAGGCGAGGCTGTGCATCAGAATGCCCCCGACACGAAGCGCAGCAGCGTCGCCAGCAGCGCCAGCATGAGGGCGGCGCCGAGGAACTCGGGCACCCGGAAGACGCGCATCTTGGCGATCGCCGTCTCGAACAAAGCGAGCAGGAAGCCGGCGACGGCGAGCTTGCCGAGGAAGGCGCCGAGGCCGATCAGCAGCGACGCCGGGCCGCCGGCGGCGGCCGTGCTGATGCCCCAGGGCGCGAACAGGCAGGCGATCAGCGACACGTAGAGCAGCAGCTTCAGCTCGGACGCGAGATCGATCAGCGCCAGATGGCGGCCGGAATATTCCAGCACCATGGCCTCGTGCACCATGGTCAGCTCGAGATGCGTCGCCGGGTTGTCGACCGGCACGCGCGCGTTCTCGGCGATGGCGACCATGACGAGGCCGATGAGGCCGAGGCCGAGCGAGACGCGCAACCCGACCTCGGGCGAGGTCATGAAGGCCGACATGGTGGAAAGCTGCGTCGAGCCGGCGATCAGCGCGAGCGTGAAGACGATGACCAGCATGGCCGGCTCGGCGAGCGAGGCGATCATCACCTCGCGGCTCGAGCCGATGCCGCCGAAGCTCGTGCCGACGTCGAGCCCGGCGAGCGCGAGGAAGAAGCGCGCGCTGCCGAGCAGGGCGATGATGGCGATGAGGTCGGCGGTCCAGGAGAACAAGAGGCCGGTGCCGAAGGTCGGCACCAGCGAGGCGGCGACCCAGGTGGCGGCGAAGATCACGTAAGGCACGACGCGGAACAGCCAGGAGGCGCTGTCGGCGAGCACGACGTCCTTGCGCATCAGGCGGATCAGGTCGCGATAGGGCTGCAGCAGCGGCGGTCCCTGCCGGCGCAGCAGGCGGGCCTTCACGCGGCGCACGAATCCGGTGAGCAGCGGTGCGAGGAGCAGCACCAGCAGCATCTGCGCGCCCTGCAAGGCGAGGTCGCCGATCACGGCTATATCGCCAGCACGAGGAGCAGCAGCACCAGCGCGGCGAACACCAGCGACAGGTACCTGCGGATGGTCAGGAACTGCAGCACGTTCAGCCGCGTGGCGGCATAGCCGATGAAGCCCTCGATCGGCGCGTAGCAGAAGTCCCAGATCGGGTCGCGCAGCCGGACCGCGAGGCGCGCCGGCGCCGTCGAGCCCGGCGGCGGCATCTCGCCCGTCTCGCGGGCGGAGAAGAGCAGCGTGCCGAACACGCGGCGAATCGGCTGCGAGAAGGCGTCGGCGGTGTATTGCGTGGCCGGGCTCGGATCCGGATAGCCGCAATCCCAGGCCGGGGCGCGGCGCAGGCGGTCGGAGGCGAGGCGGTGGATGGCGAAGGCCGCGAGGAAGCCGGAGACGAGCATGAAGACGAAGACGAGCAAGCCGTTGTAGCTGCTGCGGCTCTCCATGATCGGCACGATCGACAGCCACGGCACGGCGGTCTGCACCGGCATCCGGCCATGCGTGAGCGGCTCGACAACAGGCGTCAGCGCGTCGATGAAGAGTCCCGGCAGGATGCCGGCGACGAGGCAGGCGGCGGCGAGGAAATACATCGCCGCCAGCGACACGGTCTCGGTCTCGTGGGCCGCGCGGGCTTCCGGCGAGCGCGGCCGGCCGAGGAAGCTGATGCCGAAGGCGCGCACGAAGCAGGCGGCGGCGAGCGCCGCCGACAGCGCCAGCATGGCGCCGACCGCTGGCACCATCAGCTTGAGGCCCCAGGACGGGATCTGCGGGCTCGACAGGATCGCCTGGAAGATCAGCCATTCGGAAACGAAGCCGTTCAGAGGCGGCAGCGCCGAGATCGCCACGCAGCCGATCAGCACGACGAAGGCGGTCTGCGGCATCGGGTGGATGAGGCCGCCGAGCTTGTCCATGTCGCGCTCGCCGGTCGCCGCGAGCACCGCGCCGGCGCCGCAGAACAGGAGCGTCTTGAACAGCGAGTGGTTGAAGACGTGCAGCAGCGCGGCGGTGAGCGCGAGCGCGGCCGAGAAGACCATGCCGAAGGCCTCGAAGGCGAGCGCGAGCCCGAGCGCGACGAAGACGATGCCAATGTTCTCGATGGTCGAGTAGGCGAGCACGCGCTTCAGGTCGCGCTGCATCAGGGCGTAGAGCACGCCCATTACTGCCGTCGCGCCGCCGAGCCCCAGCGCCAGCATGCTCCACCACCACTCCGGCGGCCCGTCGAGATCGAAGACGATGCGGATGAAGCCGTAGACGGCCACTTTCGTCATCACGCCGCTCATCAGCGCCGAGACGTGGCTCGGCGCCGCCGGATGGGCGAGCGGCAGCCACGCGTGCAGCGGCACGAGGCCGGCTTTCGAGCCGGCGCCGATCAGCGCCAGGATCAGCACGAGGCCGGCGACGCCGGCAGCCGGCTGGGCGGTGCGCATCGCATCGAACGCATAATTGCCGCCGGCGCCGGCGAGGAGGCCGAACGCGAGCAGCAGCGCCATCGTGCCGAAGGCCGCCATCAGCAGATAGACATAGCCGGCGCGCAGGTTCTCGCGAACATGGTGATAGGCGATCACCAGCGCCCAGGAGGTCAGCGACATGAACTCCCAAGACACCAGGAAGGAGAAGGCGTCGTCGGCGAGCAGGACGAGATTCATCGCGCCGAGATAGACCGGGTAGAACGGCAGCACCCGGCCCGGAAACTCCTCGTGCCGGCCATAGCCGAGCGCGAACAGGCTCGTCGCCGCAGCCCCGAGATTGACGACGGCGAGGAAGAAGGCCGTCAGCGCGTCGATGCGGAAATGCGCGCCGAGCCAGGGCAGGCCGAGCGGCAGGGTGATCGTCGACGCCGCCCCTCCGCCGAGCAGGGCGACCGCGCCGAGGAGGCAGAGCGCCAGCGCGATGGCGAGGCTCGCTCCGTAGACGAGGCCGGTGGCACGCGGCGATCCGCTGAGAGCGATGGCGATCGGCGAGAGAGCCATCAGGGCGAGCACGCAAACCAGCGCGTAGGCGACCATCAGCGCCTCCGCGCCGGCCGGGAGAACCGCCCTGCCCCGCCTCGGCTCACTTGAGCCGCACTCCGCGGCCGCCACCCGTCGAGGTGGCGCCGTCGCCGATCAGCTCGATGTCCGGGCCGAGCGCCTCGATCAGCTTCATGACCGAATCGATGTTGCCGCGCACGACGCCGTCCGAGGCTTCCATGCGCTGGATCGTCGGCACCGACAGGCCGGAGCGCTGCGCGAGCTCGCGCTGATCGATCCCGAGAAGGGCCCGTGCGGCCCGCAGCTGTGCGGAGGTGATCATTCCGACGAAGAGTCGAGGCTGGTAATCACTTTAGATTGCTATGCTCATATATGAGCTTTGATATGTCAAGCATCATATGAGCCGTCTCAGGCCTCATGTGGTGCGGCCGATCGCCCGACCGTGGATCGGGTGCGAGCGCGTCCGTCCGCCGTCGCTCAGATGCCGGGCCGCCGGGCGGCGAGGATGTAGTTCACGCCCGTCCTGCCCGAGAGCCGCAGGGCCCGGGCACGCAGGTCGAAGGTGACGCCCGTGATGTCGATGGTGCTCAGCCCGCTCCGGTCGAGCTCCGAGCGGATCTCGTCCGGTTTCATGAACCTGTTCCACTGGTGCGCGCCGCGCGGCAGCAGCCGGAGGACGTATTCGCCAATGACGATCGCCTGGACGAAGCTCTTCAGCGTGCGGTTGATGGTCGAGAGAACGACGAGGCCACCGGGGGCCGCCAGTCGTGCGCAGGCGCGCAGGAACAGGCCGGGGTCGGCGACATGCTCGACCACCTCCATGGCGAGCACCAGGTCGAACCGCTCGCCGGCATCGGCCAGCGCTTCGGCGGTCTGGCTCCGATAGTCGATCTCGAGGCCCGCCTCGAATGCGTGGGCGGCCGCCACCCTGATGTTCGACCGGGCCGGATCGGCACCGACGACCGTCGCCCCGAGCCGGGCGAGCGGCTCGCACAGGACGCCGGCGCCGCAGCCGATATCGAGGACGCGCAGCCCGCGAAGGCAGTCGGGCCGGCTCGGATCGCGATCGAAGGTTCGGCAGGCGATGTCCCGGATGTAGCCGACACGAACCGGGTTGTACCTGTGGAGCCAGCGCGCATCGCCGTTCGGATCCCACCATATGTCGGCGGCCGCGTCGAAACGGGCGATTTCGGCCTCCTCGATCGTCGTCGGACCGTCCTGGCGCATGTCGCCGCCTTCTTGTTGGCCCGCTGCGACATGCAGCCCGGCATCGCCAACTTAGCCTTTGCGCGCGCCGTCGCGATACCGCCGTGCGGGGGGGCCGGTGAGACGAACGACGCCACCGCGCCCGCCCCTGCAGGGGATCGTCGGGCTCGACCGAATCCTCGAGATCGGGACTGCGGGAGGCCCGGCCGGGCGTCGTCACGTCACCGCGGTCGGACCGGCGACGCCGAGCGTCGCCCGCATTCCTGCGATCTCCTCGGCAGCCTCGATCAGCGCTGCGAGCGCCTCCTGCGGGTCGAGGTCGTGCCGGCCGGACGGCGGCTCGTAGCGCTCGATGTAGACGCGCAGCGTGGCGCCGGCAGTGCCGGTACCGGACAGACGAAAGACGATCCGGCCGCCATCCTGCGTGAGTATTTTCACGCCCTGCTTCTCGGCCACCGACCCGTCGACCGGGTCGACGTAGCGGAAATCCTCGGCGCTCTCGACGACGCTGCCGGCGAATGTCTTGCCCGGCACCTCCGGCAGGCTTTCGCGCAGCGCCGCCATCAGGTGAGCCGCGCGGGCTGCGTCGACCTCCTCGTAGTCGTGGCGGGTATAGTAGTCGCGGCCATAATCCCGCCAATGCGCCTGCACGATCTCGGCGACGCTCTCGCCGCGCGCCGCCAGAATGTTCAGCCAGAAGAGGACGGCCCAGAGCCCATCCTTCTCGCGGATGTGGTCCGAGCCGGTGCCAAAACTCTCCTCGCCGCAGAGGGTGATGCGGCCGTCGTCGAGCAGCGTGCCGAAGAACTTCCAGCCGGTCGGCGTCTCGTAGGCCGGCATACCGAGCCGCGTCGCCACGCGGTCCGCCGCGCGGCTCGTCGGCAGCGAGCGCGCCACGCCGCGCAGACCCTCTCGATAGCCGGGCACGAGATGCGCGTTCGCGGCCATCACCGCGAGGCTGTCGCTGGGCGTCACGAAGAACCGCCGGCCGAGGATCATGTTGCGGTCGCCGTCGCCGTCGGAGGCGGCGCCGAAATCGGGCGCGTCCTCACCGAACATCTCGGCGACCAGGGCCTCGGCATGGACGAGGTTGGGATCGGGGTGATGGCCGCCGAAATCCGGCAGCGGCACGGCGTTGACGACGGTCCCCTTCGGTGCTCCGAGCCGCCGCTCGAGGATCTCGACCGCATAGGGGCCGGTCACCGCGCTCATAGCGTCGAAGGTCATTCGGAAGCCGCCCGAGAAGAGAGCGCGCAGCCGCTCGAAATCGAACAGGCGCTCCATCAGCGCGGCGTAGTCGGCGACCGGGTCGACCACATCGACCGCCATCCCGCCGATGTCGAACAGGCCCTCTCGGTCGAGGTCGAGATCGGGGGCGTCGGCGATCCTGTACCGGGTGAGCTCCCGCGTGTGGGCGAAGATGGCATCGGTCACGTCGGCGGGCGCCGGACCACCGTTCTCGGCATTGTACTTGATGCCGAAGTCGCCATGCGGGCCGCCGGGATTGTGGCTGGCCGACAGCACCACGCCGCCCGAGGCGCCGCGCCCGCGGATCAGACAGGAGACCGCGGGCGTGGACAAGAGGCCGCCCCTGCCGACGATGACCCGGCCGTAGCCGTTCGCCGCCGCCATCTTCAGGATCGTCTGCGTCGCCGGCCGATTGTGGTAGCGGCCGTCGCCACCGACCACGAGCACCGTGCCGGGCGCCGGCCGCACCGTGTCGAAGATCGCCTGGAGGAAGTTCTCGAGGTAATGCGGCTGCTCGAAGACCTGCACCTTCTTGCGCAGCCCCGAGGTACCGGGCCGCTGGTCGTCGAACGGCGTCGTCGCGATGTCCTGCACGGTAGCTGTCATTCGATCCCTCGGTTCCGCCGCCGGCCGCAAGTCCCCGGCGCAGCGCACGGTACGTGCGCGGCCGGCTTCCGTCGACAGCGACGAGGCGGCCGTGCTGGTCAGCGGCTCACGCCGCACGAGACCGGCCGTCGAGGGACGACGGATGCCGTTACGCCGGAGAGGGGGGATGTCGAGGCGGCTATTGCTTGGCAGGCGCGTCGAAGGTGTGCAGATAGGCGATGAGGTCGGTGATCCGCTGCTCGTCCTTGATCCCCGGAAAGACCATCTTGGTGCCGGGGATCGCCGCCTTGGGATCCTTGATGTAGGCCCGGAAGGTCGCGTCGTCCCAGACGATGCCGGAATTCTTGTTGGCGGCCGAATAGGTGTAGCCCTCGACGGTGCCGGCCGTCCGGCCGAAGAGGCCGTTCAACACCGGGCCGACGAGATTGCGGGCCTTGTCGCCGACTTGGTGGCAGGCCCGGCACTGGTTGAAGATCTTCTGCCCGGCCGCCGCGTCCTGCGCCGCGGCCGGGCCTGCGCCTGCGGCCAGCAGAAGCAGGCAAGCTGCCGTAAAGCGAAAGTTGGACGCCACGCTGAATGCTCCCTGTGAAACCCGATTTTTCCCGAGACGGCCTCGGAACGCAAATCCACCTTGGAATGGGTAGAAGCCGATCATGCCGCCCGCGTCCAGTGGAGCGTGCGTGGCCGGTGCTCGCCGAGCCGTCGGACCGTCGTGCCCGAAGGAGAAGCCCGCCATGACCTCGACCTCGATCCTCCTTCCAACCGCGACGCAGATGCTGGCCGCCCTTTCGGCCTGGCTCGGCAAGGCCGCCGCCCACGAAGCCGAGCGCGGCCGGAGCGCCGACCAACTCCTGGCGCTGCGCCTCGCGCCCGACATGTATCCGCTCGCCTCGCAGGTCCGCTTCGCCGCCTTCCAGGCGATGGAGCCGGTCTATCGGCTGCGGGGCGAGGCGCTGCCGGAGACCATGGAGAACCTCCGCCGGGAGGGCTGGTCCGGCGGCGAGCGGCCGGGTACGCTCGCCGACGCGCAGGCCTGCATCGAGGCCGCGCTCGCCTTCCTGCGCGGCGTCGACCCGGAGACGCTCGAGGCCGCCGCCGACCGGCCGCTGGCGCTCGAGCTGCCGAACGGCATTGTCTTCGACATGACCGGTGCGACCTATGTGCGGGACTGGGCGCTGCCGCAGCTCTATTTCCACCTCGTCACGGCCTACGCCATCCTGCGCAACCACGGCGTGCCGCTCGGCAAGGCGGACTACGCCGCGCACATGCTGGCCCATCTACGGCCGGGCACCCTGCCGACGGGATGAGAAACGAGCGCCGACCTCATAGCCCGTCGCGTCCGTCCAGCGGCCTAGCGCCAGCCGGCGATGATCTCCTCCGTCTCCGCCGTCTCGACCTGTTGGCCGTAGCGCTTGTGGTAGAGCGTCATCAACGCGTCGTGCGTCTCGTCCGAGGAGCTGCAGAGCGCGTCGGTGGCGAGCACGATGCGGTAGCCGCGATCGACGGCGCCGAGCACGGTGGCGAGCACGCAGACGTCGGTCTCGCCGCCGGTGACGAGGAGCGTGTCGATCCCCCTCCCCCGCAGCATGCGGTCGAGGCCGTTCTCGAGCCAGGGCGAGTAGACGCGCTTGTCGAAGACGGTCGCCGGCGGCACCAGCGCGGCCAGCTCGGAAACGAGGCCGACCATGTCCTCGCCGATGCTCTCGAGCGTGATCGAGGCCCATCGCTCGTAGTAGCGCTTCCAGGTGCCGGCCCCCTCGCCGGGCCGCGTCGCGGGAATGAAGCGGGTGAAGATCGCCGCCGCCGGCCGGTGCTCCGCGATCGCCAGCACTTTCGGCCGCACGCGATCCATCCACGGCGTGTGCCACTCGGTGTCCTCGGCGAACAGGCGCTGCATGTCGACGCAGAGATGCGCGCAGCTCTCGCCGAGCGTTCCGAAGCGCAATCCGTCCTGCTTCACCTCGTCGTCCTCGTGCCGGCATCCGCGTGCGGAGAGGAATGCGTGGCCCCGAGCCGGGTTCCCCCGGCGGTCAGGCGATCACCTCGGCGACCGGGCGCCGCGGCGAATATGGCAGCGCCGGCCCGTAGCCGAGCCGCATCACGAGGTCGGGCCGCCTGCCCGGCTCGCCGGCGAGCGCGGCCAGCTCCGGGCGCAGCGCCGCCACCTCGACCGGCTGGTTGACGAAGGCGTGCTTCAGGCCCCGCGCGGTCGCGGCGAGCGCGAAACGCTGACACGCCCGGCCGACGCCGATCCACTGCGCCGGGTCGGCGGCCTCGCCGACGAACACGGCGATCGCGGGCGTGGACGCGAGCTGGCGGGAGTATTTGTCCCGCTCGCCGGCGGCCGTGACGAAGGATGAGAAGGCCAGCTTGCCGACCGCGGTCGGCAGCGAGGGGCTTCCGGTCGCGGCCGAGAATAGGCCGTCGCCGGCCTGCATCGCCGCCCGCGGGTTGAAGCGGATCCAGGCCTCGAGCTCCGCCATGAACGCGGCATCCGCCATCTGCGCGTCGTTGCCGGCGACGACGAGGTCGCGCAGCCGCTCCATTCGCGGCCGATCGGTGAGGAGGATCATCCGCACGCCGGGCTCGGCCGCGGCCTGTTCGAGCGCCAAAAGATCCTCGGCCGGAATGGCCCGCCCGTCGAACTCCGCCCGCGTCGACTGGCGTCGCGGAATGGCATCGAAGAGCGGGTCGGCGACGGTGGGCGCGGCGCCGAAGGCGAAGCGCACGGCGCCCGCCGGATCGATGGCGAGCTCGCCCGGGCGGCCCGTCGCCCGGGCGGCGATCGCGAGATTCTCCGCCGCGCAGCCGAGGCTGACGAAGAGATGGTGGTCGTCCGGATCGACGACCGGCGTGCTGCGCGAAAAGTCCGGCAGGATGTCGATTGCGCCTTCGCCGACGGCGAAGCGCCACGGCTGCGTATTGTGGCCGTTGGCGGCGAGCGCCGCATAGCGGACGAGGCCGGCGAGTTCAGGCCGCTCCGCCAACGGCCGCCGGAGGCGCCCGGCATAGGCGTCGTACTCGGCAATCGAGCCCGTCGCCCGCCGCCAGGCAAGAGCGCCGGCGCCGGCGAGAAGCAGTGCGCCCGCGCCGCCGAGAAGGAGAGTTCGCCTGTTCATGCGTCTTCGCCAGCTGGTCCCGAACCCCGACAGGCTAGCAGCAAGCCCATTCCGGCGTCCTGCCACCCCCCGGCTCGATTCGCGCGGATCGCGTCCGGCTCGCTCATCCGGCCCGCCCCGCGTCCCGGCCGACCTCGCCCGACACGCGCCGACGCGGCTTCGGGCATTCATCCTCGTGCAGAGCGTCTGCGTCGCGCAAAGTCATCCGGATTCCGCTGGGCTGGGAAAGTGGGTAAGCTCGTTCTCGGTGGTGCGCTCGTGGAGTTTTGGAGCTGCACTCGGTCACCGGCACGAGCCGGCATCGAGCATCTCCGCTCTGCCGGAGGGCAACATGCACGGACGGCATGTCGTCGCGCTCATCTTTCTCGCCGCCTCCCTTTCGTCTGCGTTTGCCGGCGAACGCTACGATGCGGTAGCCGACGGAGATCTTTCCAGGATTCGTGCGGCCGCCCAAAGCGGCGACCCCAATGTCGATCGCGGAGACCTCGGAACGCCGCTGCATCTGGCGGCCGTGAAAGGCGACGTGGCGGCAGCCGCCGTCCTGCTCGAGAAGGGACTTGCGGTCGACGCCGCCAATGATGACGGTTCGACGCCCCTCGTCCTCGCCGCGACCTATGGAAATGCCGCCGTCGTGGAACTGCTGCTCGCGCACGGCGCCGCCGTGAATGCGCGCAGCACGATCGGCAACTCGCCGCTCCTCGCGGCGGTCAAGAGTCGAAGCGAGGACGTGATCCGCATCCTGCTGCAGGCTCGCGGCGTCGACGTGAACGTCTCCGACATGCGCGGCGATGCGGCGCTCCACATCGCGCTCAACAACGCCCAGGAGGCGACTGCACGGACCCTGCTGAAGCACGGAGCCGATGCGAGAGCGGCAGGCCGATACGGAATGACGCCGCTCCACTGGGCGGCGAGCCTGGGACTGACGGAGATGATCCCGGTGCTCGTCGCCGGCGGGGCCGATCTCGGGGTGAAGAACGCCCAAGGAAAGACGCCGCTGATGCTGGCGATCGACGACCGACAGGCCGCAGCCGAGGCCGCGCTCCGCGCTCTCGGGGCGAAGGAGTAGCGGTCACGGCTGACGCTGTTCCCGCCGCGACCGGACACATAGGACCTGTAGCAGTCTTCCGGCCCAATCGACTCTTCGGCGGGGCACAAATACAATCGGGTTTGCGTGATCTGAAAGCAATCGCGCCCATGGCCGAAGAACGCGCCCAACGCCGTCTCGCCGCCATCCTCGCCGCCGACGTCGTCGGCTACTCGCGCCTCGTAGGCGCGGACGAGGAGGGTACGCTCGCTGCCCTCAGGGCACACCGGCGGGAGCTCATCGATCCGAAGGTCGAGGAGCACCACGGACGCATCGTCAAGACCACCGGCGACGGCGCACTGATCGAATTCGGGAGCGTCGTGGACGCCGTACGCTGCGCGGTCGACGTGCAACGCGGCATGGCGCGACGCAATGCCGGGGTGCAACCCGACATGCGGACCGAGTTCCGCATCGGCATCAACGTCGGGGACATCGTCATCGATGGCGACGACATTCTCGGCGACGGTGTCAACATCGCGGCGCGAATAGAAGGACTGGCCGAGCCTGGCGGCGTACTCGTCTCGCGCGCGGTCCGCGACCAGGTGCGAGATCGTATCGAACTCACGTTCGAGGATTTGGGCGAGCGCGAGCTCAAGAACATTGCGCGACCGGTGCGAGTCTATCGGGTCCAGGTGCCGGAAGAGTGGATAGCGGCACCCGCCCGGCGTGAAGTCCTGTCGCTGCCAGACAAGCCATCCATCGCCGTTCTCCCGTTCGCCAACATGAGCGGCGACGCCGAGCACGAGTACTTTGCCGATGGGATCGCCGAGGACATCATCACCGGCCTCTCGCGCTTGAGATGGCTGTTCGTGATCGCGCGCAACTCGAGCTTCGCCTACAAGGGGCGCAGCGTGGATGTACGTCAGGTCGGACGCGAGCTTGGCGTTCGCTACATTCTCGAGGGGAGCGTGCGCAAGGGCGGCAACCGAGTTCGCGTCACCGGGCAGCTCGTCGAGGCAGAGACCGGCAGTCACCTATGGGCAGATCGTTACGATCGGCAACCCGATGATGTTTTTGCAATACAAGACGAAATAACGGAAAGCGTGATCGGATGCCTTCAGCCTGCACTTTATGCGGCGGAATATAGTCGCCTGAAACGGAAGCCACCGCAAAACTTGGACGCGTGGGAGAGTTTCGTCCGAGGCGTGTTCTTCTACAGTCAGCATTCCGACAAGGGTACCAGGGAAGCTATTGACTTGTTTACACGAGCCATTGATCTAGATCCGAACTACTCCCAAGCGCATGGCATGCGTGCGCTCTGCCTTGCATGGCGCACGTGTCAAGGCTGGGAGGATCGAGAGACGGCCTTTGCCGAAATCACTGAAGGGGCCAATCGCGCGGTCGCGTGTGATCCCCAGGAGCCCTGGGCTTATCTTGCGCATGGCTTGCTCGCCATGGCGAAACGAAGCAACATTGAAGCCGTTGTTGCTTTCAACCGAGCCATCGACGCGAATCCCAACTTTGCCTATGCATATGGGCTGCTTGGGTGCGCTCATAGCGCCGGCGGACGGCCAGCGCTAGCAATCGAGTGCATCGATCGTGGCGTGCGCTTGAGCCCTCGCGATATTTTTGGTGATGAATATCATCTTTATTACTCGTTTGCACACTTCCAAGCCGGCAGATATGTCGAGGCGACTTCTTCCGCCCTCCTTGGAATTCAGCAGCGGCCCGACCACCCCGCTTTATACATCATGGCCGCAGCGTCATGCGGTCTTGGAGGCGACATCGACAAGGCAAAGGAGTTGGTTGCGCAGCTGAATAGCCTCGTCCCGAATCTTTCAGCCGGATACCTCGAGAAGCACTTCCACTATTGCCACCAGGAGGATCGGAGCAGGCTGGCGATGGGTCTGCGCTCCGGAGGGCTGCCGGGATAGGACTCGCCGACGGACGTCGCGAGGACCACGCCTGCCGCTCAGCAGCCGTCTGCTCCGGACGCTGCTCCGTCGAACCCGACAGAAAGTCCGATTATTCCCGCGGCACGTTCCTCTCGATGTCCGCGAGCCAGGCCCTCGCGTTGCCGTCCGAAGGCGCCCGCCAGTCGCCGCGCGGCGATAGGGAGCCGCCGGCGGACACCTTCGGCCCGTTCGGCATCGCCGAGCGCTTGAACTGGGAGAAGCCGAAGAAGCGCTTCACGAACACTTCGAGCCAGCGCCGGATGTGGGCGAGGTCGTAGGTGCGGCGCCGCTCGGGCGGAAAGCCGACCGGCCAGTCGCCGCGGTCGACGTCGCCCCAGGCGTGCAGCGCGAGGAAAGCGATCTTCGAGGGCCGGAAGCCGTAGCGCAGCGTGTAGAAGAGGTTGAAGTCCTGCAGCTCGTAGGGGCCGACGGCGGCCTCGGTGCTCTGCGGCTTCTCGCCGGCGACGACCGGCACCAGCTCCGGCGAGATCTCCGAGGCGAGGATGGCGGCGAGCGTCTCGTCGACCTCGCCCGAAAACTGCTCGGAGGCGATCACCCAGCGGATGAGGTGCTGGATCAGCGTCTTCGGCACGCCGGAATTGACGTTGTAGTGCGCCATCTGGTCGCCGACGCCATAGGTGCACCAGCCGAGCGCCAGCTCCGACAGGTCGCCGGTGCCGATGACGATGCCGCCGCGCTGGTTGGCGATGCGGAACAGGTAGTCGGTGCGTAGCCCCGCCTGCACGTTCTCGAACGTGACGTCGTAGACCTTCTCGCCGCGCCCGAAAGGATGGCCGAGGTCTTTCAGCATCTGCGTCGCGGCCGGGCGGATGTCGAGCTCGTGGCTCGACACGCCGAGCGCCGCCATCAGCGCAAGCGCATGCCGCTTGCTCTCGGTCCCCGTGGCGAAGCCCGGCATGGTGTAGGCGAGGATGTTGGTGCGCGGCAGGCCGAGCCTGTCGAGCGCCTTGGCGGCGACGATCAGTGCCTGGGTGGAGTCGAGGCCGCCGGAGACGCCGATCACCACCTTCTCGGTACCGATGGCGCGCAGCCGCTGGACGAGGCCGGCGACCTGGATGTTGTAGGCCTCGTAGCAGTCGTGCTCGAGCAGCGTCTCGTCCGCCGGCACGAAGGGGAAGCGCTCGACGATGCGCTCGAGGCCGACATCGCCGGAGGGCGGCTGGAGCGCGAAGGCGATCCGCCGGTAGCGGCCGGTCGTCTCCGCACGAGCGAGCCGGTTGTCGTCGAACGTGCCCATCTGCGCCCGCTCCTGGCGCAACAGGTCGAGATCGACATCGGCGACAGTGATCTGGCCGGTGCGGCCGAAGCGCTCGCCCTCGGCAAGCAGGAGGCCGTTCTCGTAGATCGAGGTCTGCCCGTCCCAGGCGAGATCGGTCGTCGACTCCCCCGCCCCGCCGGCCGCGTAGACATAGGCGCAGAGGCAGCGCGCGGAGGTCGACTGGCACAGCAGGCCGCGCGACCGGGCGCGGCCGATCGTGATCGGGCTGCCGGAGAGGTTGGCGAGCACGCTCGCGCCGGCGAGCGCCAGCTCCGATCCCGGCGTCACCGGGATCCACATGTCCTCGCAGATCTCGACGCCGAGGGTGAGGCCCGGCACATCCGCGGCGGCGAAGAGGAGATCGCTGCCGAAGGGCGCCGTCAGCGGCCCGACGGCGATCTCCGCCCCGGCGATGTCCCGTCCGGAGGCGAAGTGGCGCGCCTCGTAGAACTCGCGATAGGTCGGCAGATAGACCTTCGGCACGACGCCGAGCAGCTTTCCGCGATGGATCACGGCGGCGCAGTTGTAGATCCGCGCGCCCCAGCGCAGCGGCGCGCCGACGACCAGCACCGGCATCAGCTCGGACGAGGCCTCGACGATCCCGAGCAAGCCGCGCTCGACCGCGTCGAGCAGCGGATCCTGCATCAGCAGGTCCTCGATCGCATAGCCCGACAGGCCGAGCTCGGTGAACACGGCGACCGCGACCGATCTCTCGTGGCAGGCGCGCGCGGCCTCGATGATCGCCGCCGCGTTGGCGGCGGGGTCGGCGACGCTGGAGACGGTCACGCAGGCGGCCACGCGCGCGAAGCCATGACGGTAGATCGAGCGAAAACTCATGCGGTCCTCAGGCTGTACGGCCATTATCTAGCGCGGCCCGTCGGGGACCGCACGTTCGCGACGGGCGCTTTGCGAACGTGGTTAGCTCCCGGAAGGAATAATCGCGGCCTGGGAAGTGTCCTATCCTGCGACGGGCACGCGAAGGAGTTTTCCAATGCCGCCCTCGGCGATCGTCGCCACCGGCCGGATCCGTCGGCGGAGCGGGCCATGGACGACATGATGCTCCTCGTCGAGCCGGTCATCCCGGCGCTGCGCCGCTATGCGCGCGCCCTGATGAAGGAGCAGACCGCCGGCGACGACCTCGTGCAGGACTGCCTCGAGCGTGCCGTCCGGCACTGGCATCTGCGCCGGAAGGACGGGGACGCGCGAACCTGGCTGTTCACGATCCTGCACAACCTCGCCATCAACCAGCTCCGCCAGCGCAGTCGCCGCGGCCGGCACGTCTCCGTCGACGAGGTCGAGGAGGGCGCGCTCGCGGTCGCCGCGCCGCAGGAGACGCATTTGCGCCACCGCGATCTCACCCGTGCGCTGGACAGCCTTCCCGAGGAGCAGCGCAGCGTGCTGCTGCTCGTCTCGGTCGAGGATCTCTCCTATGCCGAGGCGGCGCGGGTGCTCGACATTCCGATCGGCACCGTCATGTCACGGCTGTCGCGCGCGCGGGAGAAGCTGCATCGCGCGTTGGAGAGCGACCGGCCGCCGGCGCCCACGCTGCGGAGGGTGAAATGACCGGCGTCCGTCCCATCACCGAGGACGACCTGCAGGCGCATGTCGATCGGCGTCTCGATCCGGACCGCGCGGCGGAGGTCGAGGCCTATCTCGCCGCCCACCCCGAGGAGGCGCAGCGGATCGGCGCCTATGCCGCCGAGCGCGAGGCGCTGCGGGCGCATTTCGCCCCCATCGCCGAGGAGCCGGTGCCGCCCGAGTTCGATCTGGCCCGCCTGATCGCCGGCCGCCGGCCCGGACGGCGCCTGTCCTGGCGGTCGGCGACGGCCGGGGTGGTGATCTTCGCCCTCGGCGGCGTCGGCGGCTTTGCGGTGAGCGAGCTCACCCGCAACGAGACCGGCGCCGGCGCCGCGCTCGCGCGACAGGCGGCCGAGGCCTACCGGGTGTTCGGCCCCGACATGGGACGGCCGGTCGAGATCGCCGCCGCCGACAAGGCCCTGCTCGTGCGGTGGGTGTCGAACCGGCTGCAGCGGCCGGTCGCGGTGCCGGACCTGTCGGCCTCCGGCTACGCCTTCCTCGGCGGCCGCGTGGTGGCGACGCCGCAGGGCCCGGCCGGGATGCTCATGTACGACAAGGACGGGGCGCGCATCGCCCTCCTCATGCGGCCGATGCCGATGCGGCCGAACCTGCCGATCTCGGAGCATCGGATCAACGATGTGGCCGGCTTCGTCTGGTCGGTGGACGGGCTCGGCTACAGCCTCGTCGGCCAGTCGGATCCGGGCGCGCTGCACGCGCTCGCCGACGAGGCGCGGCGACAGTTCCAGGGCTGAGCGCCCGGCGCGGGGCATTTCTGGCGTCCCACAAAGAAACCGCCGGCCGCTCGCGCGGTCGGCGGGTCCTCGGCTCCGGTGCGCTCGTTCCTGCGCTCGTTCCTGTGCAAGAGCGTGGGAACCTCACTCCGCTCATGCCCGCGAAGGCGGGCATCGAGCTCCTCCGAGCGAGGAAAGTCTGGATCCCCGCTTCCGCGGGGATGAGCGGAGCAGGCGGCGAAGCAGAGCTGCCCCGCCCCGCCCCCTCAGGGCTTGGCGATGTGCCAGACGCCGTTGACGCCGTCGCCGGTGACGTCGCCGGCCTTGGTGTCCTTGACCCACGTGTAGAGCGGCTTGCCCTTGTAAGCCCATTGCGACTTGCCGTCGTCGCGGACGATGACGGTCCAGCCGTCCGGCCCCTTGGCTCCCGCTTCCGCCATGAAGGGCGGCCAGTTCACCGCGCAGGGGCCGTTGCAGGCGGACTTGCCGTCCGCGTCCCTGTCGAAGACGTAGAGCGTCATGCCCTTGGCATCGACGAGCGCGGCGCCCTTGGCGGTTTCGGCGACCTTTTGCGGCGATTGGGCGAGGGCCGCCGAGGCGGCGCCGAATGCGAGGGCGAGAGCCAGTCCGGCCAGCTTGATGTGCATGGAGGCATCCTCCTGGTTCATGCACGGAAAAGGACATCGGCGGAGGGCGTTTATTCCAGCCGCCGTTATCGCGTGACGAACCCGAGCCGAAAGAATGGGGATGCGATCTCGAGCCCGGCGGCCTAGGCTCCCGGGCCGACGCTTCAGGCAGGCAGGGGCTCCGGTTGCCGAAGGCCAAGTCCGCGTTCATCCATATCGGCGTCCGCAAGACGGGCACGAGCTCGATCCAGTTCGTGCTGGATGGGCTGGCGCAGCTCGGCCGGCTGCCGGGCATCGCCGCGCCGAGCCTCGGCGGAAGCGGCCAGGCCCGGCTCCCGGCCGCCTACCAGACGGTGGACCGGTTGCCACGAGCGCTTCGGGCGGTCGTCGGCAGCGACCCGGAGAGTTATCGCCGCAACCTCCATGCGGCCTGGCTCGACGCCATCCGGAAGCCCTCGGCGCTCGCCGTCTCCTGCGAGTTCCTCGCGCTTTTCTCGGATGCGGAAGCGGCCGCCTTTCACCGCGACCTGGTCGAGGCGGGCTACGAGAACATTCACTGCCTCGTCTATGTCCGCGAGCCGCCGGGGCTGTATCTGGCGGACGTCCAGCAGAGGCTCAGGGCTTCCGCGTCGTTCAGGCCGCCGGGTGAGTTCCGGACGCATTACAAGGAGCAGATCGAACGCTGGCGCGCGGTCTGCAAGGGCGGCATCTCGGTACGGCTGTTCCATCCCGACGCCCTCCTCGGAGGTGACGTCGTCAACGACTTCCTCGCCCAGATGGCGGCATTCTTCGGCATCGAGCGGCCGGGCGCCCGCTACAAGCGCCAGAACCAGTCGATCTCCGTAGAGGGACTGATCCTCCTCCAGAATTACCGCCGCTACCTCCACCCGAAGGCCGATCACGTCTTCATGCCCGACTCCAATCGCTTGGTCGACCTCATCGCGACGATCGAGCCGACGCTGACGCGGCGCGTGACGCGGCCGCGGCTGCGCGACGGTGTGGCACGGCTCGTCTGCGAGGGTGCCGCCGGCGACATCGCCTATCTGTCGCAGGAATACGGGATCGACGTCGGGATCGACGCCCACCGAGCCGCCGGGCCGGGCGCCGGCCCATACGCCGACGTCGCCGCCATCGTCGACTCCTACGACCCCATCGCGCTCGACGAGCTCTCCGTCCGATTGCTGGGCTCGCTCCTCGGTTCGGCCCCGGTCTTCCCCCACGAGCCGCGCGGCGGACGGACATGAGATCGAGGTCGACCCCGTCGCGGGCTGCGCACCCTTCCGGCGGACTCCTCCGCAACGCCGTCGCCGGCCGGACATCGTTTCGCCGTTGTCGCCGGTTCCGCTGTCGGCGATTGGGGGTGTACCCGGGCGTCGAGAGGCGATAAGGCAGGTTCTGGACAGGGATCGTCGGCGGATACTCGGCCCGGCATGCGAGGACGGCGGTAGAAGCGGGGGGCGGACCGACGTCTCGTCGGCGGGCCACCCTGCCGCGGCTGGCATGAGGATTATGAAGGTCGTTCTAGCCTCGGGTCTATTGCTTGCGGCCACCGCCGCGGCGTTCACGGAAGGCACGCGAAGACTGTTCGCGGGGCCGCCGGAGACGCCTGCGGCCAAGGCCGCCGTCGAGAGCCCGGCGGCCCCGCCCGTGCCGAAGACCGGCGCCTCGTCCGACGTGCGCGTGGTCTATCCGGCCCCCTGGGCGCTCACCAAGCTGCCCCGTCAGCCGTCGACGGAGACGCGCCCGGCCGCGGCGCCTGCGGACAGTGTGCCGCCGGTCGACCCGCCCCCGGACAGCGCGCCTGCCAATGCCACGCCGCCGGGCACCTCGGCGCTGCGCGCGGCGCTCAGTCGCGCCACAGGTGCCCGGATCGTGCGGACGATTCCGATCGGACCGGCGGCCGCCAATCCTGCGCCCGCGCCGCCGCCCGCGGCAGCGGTCGCGGTGCCCGCGCCGCCCCCTCCCGCTCCCGAGCCGCTCCCTCCCTCGGCCGAGCCGATGGCGCCCGAGGACGTGCAGGTGCTGGCCAAGGAATTCGACGGTCCGCCGACGCCCCCGGTGCGGCCGGCCCGCCCGCCGGAGAGCAGGCTGGTCGATCTCAACACCGCTCCGCTGGCGGCGCTCGACGGGCTCGGCGTCGGCAAGATCGGCCGCGCCATCATCCGCGGCCGCCCCTATGCCGAAGCCGAGGACCTCGTCACCAAGCGCGTGCTGAAGCGCTCCACCTTCGAGCGCATCAAGAGCCAGGTCGAGGTGCGGTAGCGATCACCGCGCCAGCACGATGACGCCGTTGGCGGGGATGCGCATGCGGGCGCTCGCCGGATAGGTGGCGCCGGCCGGGCAATCGGCGACGACGCGGCCGCCATTGCCGGCCACGAGCGGGTTCGGAAAGCCGTCGTAGAGGTCGCTGTTGAACACCTCGCGCCATTCGCCCGGCCAGGGCAGCTCGATCCCGTAGCCGTCGAGCGTCGCCTCGTTGAAGCTCGCGACGACGACGACGTCCCTGCCCTGCCCCTCGACCCAGCGGTGCATGACGATCACCCGGTCCGCCTCGTGCACCTGCGGAACCCGAATTCCCTCCCCACGCAGCGCCGGCTGCGAGCAGCGCAGGCGGACGAGATCGGTCGTGAAGCGGTGGAAATCGGCCATCGCCGGGTCGGCGCCCGCGATGCCGTCCCACCAGATCAGGAACTGCGACCAGTTCTCGACATCGTCGTGCCAGGGCTTGTCCTCCAGAAACTCCTCGCCCATGAACAGCATCGGGATCCCGGGCGCGGTCATCAGCAGGGCCGTGGCGACGCGGCTGCGGCTGCGCGCGAACCAGCTCCGCGGCTCCCCCGGATGGGCGAGCTGCGGCACGCGCGGGGCGCGCGGCATCTGCTTCTCGTGATCCCAGCGGACGATATCGTGATCCTCGAGCGCCTGCACCGCGCGCCAGCCGGCCGGGAAGCCGGGCGGCGGGTAGAGCGCATCGCGCAGCGCATCGAGGCGCACGTGCGCATTGCGGCCGCCGGCCGCCTCGATGAGCCGGGCGCGCAGGCTGGTCCGCAAGCCGTCCGACAGCGCCGCGTCGAAGCCGAGGCCGTTCGGCGGATCCTCGACGGCGCGCGCGCGATCCCAGTTCCAATACTCGGCGATCTGCACCGCCGACGGCCGGTGCCGGTCGACCGTGCCCGCGAGATCGCGGGCGAAGCGGTCGCCGTGCGGATGGTCCACGGCGACGCTCACCTGGTCGTAACGCAGGCCGTCGATGCGGTACTCGTCGAGCAGGAAGCGGGCATTGTCGATCAGGAACTGGCGTACGCCGTCGCGCGCATAGTCGAAGACGAGGCCGCCGGCGTGCTCGCCATTGCCGAAATAGAGGCTCGCCTTGTCGTGCTGCCAGCCGGCGCCGCTCGGCTGCTGGCAGTCGTAGAAGGCGATGCTGCGCGAGTCGAAGCCGCCGCCGGCATGGTTGTAGACGACGTCGAAGATCACCGCGATGCCGGCGAGGTGAAGGAGGTCGACGAGGCATTTCAGCTGGTTCGGGCCGGGCTCGAGATCGGTCGCCGCGAGCGGCGCGCAGCCGGCCTCCGCCAGCATGGCGTTGACGATCGAGAGATGCCGGGCGAGCTCGGACCGATCCTCGACCTGAAAGGTCATCTCCGGCGAGAAGTAGTCGAGGCCGTTGTAGCCGAGGCCGAAATCGCCGCTGTACTCCTGGATCGGCAGGAGCTGGACCGCATTGATCCCGAGATCGCGCAGGTAAGGAATCTTCTCGACGACGTCGAGGAAACGGCCGTAGCGGCGACGGCGGTCGTTGCCGTCGGCGTCCACGGCAAAGAACACGCCGACATGCAGCTGGTAGATGACGAGGTCGTTGAAGGCCGGCGTCCGCCAGTCTCCCGCGCGCCAGGGATACGTCGATGGATCGCGGACGAGGCAGGGACCGTTCGGAAAGTCCGGCTCGACCGCGAGCTCGCGGGCATAGGGATCGCGCTTGAAGCCCTCGCCCGCGGTGCCGCGGATCCAGAAGAGATAGGCGGCGCCCTCGCGGACGCCGGGCACGAAGTCGGCCCAGGTGCCGTCGCCGAGCGGCTTCAGGCGCGCGCCGGGATGGGAAGTCCACGACGTCCAGCCGGCGGTCGCGGCCACGTCGAGAACCACGAAGACGTCGAGTGCGTGCGGCGCCCAGGTTCGAAACGTGGCGCCGCCGGCGCGGAGCGTCGCGCCCATCGGCGTGTCGCGGCCGAGCGGACTGTCCTGCACGATCATGGATGTCTCCCCCGCACCCGGCACAACCTAGCCGAGGGTAATGTCCCCGTCATTGCCGGAAGGTGGCGGAGTGCCGACCTGCCACATTCGCGATGGAGCGGCGGGCTCGCGGGCCAGGCCTTCGCCCCGCAGTGAGCCGCCTTGGCGGCCGGCTCCCACATCGGGTAAGGGTGACAGGTCCCCTCCCGATCGACCGACGAGCCACCCGTGCCCCCTGCCCTCCCCACCGTCGTCGGCGTCGCCGCCGACGGCGAGCACCGCTTCAGCAAGCCGGCGCGCCCGAGCATACGCCTCCTCGCCGGTCTCGGCGTCGAGGGCGACGCGCATCTCGGTGTCACCGTGCAGCACCTGTCGCGCATCGCCCGCGACCCGACCGTGCCGAACCTGCGCCAGGTGCACCTGATCCACGAGGAGCTGCACGAGGAGCTGCGCGAAAAGGGGTTTCGCGTCGGTCCCGGCGCGATGGGCGAGAACGTCACCACGCGCGGCCTCGACCTTTTGGGCCTGCCGCGCGGCGCACGCCTCAGGCTCGGCGCGGACGCCGTCGTCGAGGTAACCGGGCTGCGCAACCCGTGCAAGCAGATCGAGACATATCAGCCCGGGCTGATGACGGCCGTGCTCGACCGCGACGCCGACGGCGCGCTGGTCCGCAAGGCCGGCATCATGGCGATCGTTCTTTCCGGCGGCGAGGTTCGCCCGGGCGATCCGATCGCCGTCGAGCTGCCCGAAGGTCCGCACGAGCGCCTCGAGCCGGTGTGACGGGAGCGCAGGCGCCGAGCCGACGCGTTGCGCCGGTCCGCGGTGCCTTCGCCATCACAGTCGTCATCCTGCGCGAAAGCGCAGGATCCACCCTTGACGACCGCGAGATGGCTCCTTCGCCTTCGCGAAGGATGACGAGGTGCCATCGTCGACGCTAAAACGTTGCCCTGGACCGCGCCCAGATCGCGCTGCAGATCACCACCCACGCCCCACCCGCCGACCAGCCGGCGAGCGCGTCGCTCGGCCAGTGCAGGCCGAGATACCAGCGGCTCGCGCCGACGCCGAGGCTCACCAGTGCCGCGATTGCAAACGCATAGGCGGCGAGAGCGCGGCCCGGGCGGGCGACCTGCACGAAGACGATGGCGAGCGTGAAGGCGAGCAGTGTCGCCAGCATCGCATGGCCGCTCGGGAAGCTCGTGTTGAAGAGAAACTCGCCGTCCTCGCCGATCGAATGGTGCGGTCGGACGGCGCCGAAGATGCGCTTCAGGACGATCGTCAGCGCAGCCCCCGAGCCGACGGTGGCGACGAGAAAGACGGCGGCCCCCGAGCGGCGGGCGAGCACCAGCCCACCGGCCGCGGCGAGCCCGATCAGGGCAACGAGCGTCGGCGCGCCGAGCGCGGTCATGCTCCAGGCGAGCTCCCTGAGGCGATAGGGACCGATAGGCTGGGCGCTGGGGCCAGGCTCCGGCAGGCCGGCGAGGAGGAGCCGGTCGATCGCGTGGCCCTCGCCGAGGAACTGCTGCGCGGCGATCGCGAACACGGCCGCCGCGAGGATGAGGAAGGCGACGGCGCGCTTGGACGGGAACATGAGCAGAACGACTTTCGCTTCGATACCGGCCTCGTTACCGCAGGATAACGAAGGAGCGAACGGCTCCCCGCTCACTGTGCCGGCGTCTCCGCCGCCTTCGGCCGCCGCCTGAACAGATCGCCGAGGCCGCGGCACAGCACGTAGAACAGCGGCGTGAACAAAAGGCCGAACACCGTCACGCCGATCATGCCGAAGAACACCGCCGTGCCGAGCGACTGGCGCATCTCGAAGCCGGCACCGCTGGCGATGACGAGGGGCACGACGCCGAAGATGAAGGCGAGCGAGGTCATCAGGATCGGCCGCAGCCGCGTATGCGCCGCGGTCACCGCCGCGTCACGGCGCGGCATGCCCTCGGCCTCCGCCTGGCGGGCGAACTCGACGATCAGGATCGCGTTCTTGGCCGCGAGCCCGACGAGCACGACGCAGCCGATCTGGGCGAGGATGTTCACGTCCATGCCGCGCCACAGAAGGCCGGTGACGGCGGCGAGCAGGCACATGGGCACGATCAGGATGACCGCCAGCGGCAGCGTCCAGCTCTCGTATTGCGCCGCCAGCAGCAGGAACACGAACACCACCGAGGCGACGAAGACGAGCAGGCCGGTATTACCGGCGAGCTTTTCCTGCAGCGCGAGCTCGGTCCATTCGAAGGCGAAGCCCTGCGGCAGGCTCTCCCTCGCGAGGCGCTCCATCGTCCCGAGCGCCTGACCCGAGGAGAAGCCGGGCGCCGCCTGGCCCTGCACTTCCGCCGCCGGATAGAGATTGTACCGCGCTACCCTGTAGGGTCCTGAAATCTCCCGGAAGCTGGCGACCGCGCTGAGCGGCACCATGCCGCCGCCGGCGCTGCGCGTCTTGTAGTTGCCGACATCGCGCAACTGCTCACGGAACGGGGCGTCGGCCTGCGCCGTGACGCGATAGGTGCGGCCGAGATAGTTGAAGTCGTTGACGTAGCTCGAGCCGAGATAGACCTCGAGCGCCTCGAAAACACGGTCGGCCGGCACGCCGATCATCTCGGCCCGAACGCGGTCGATGTCGGCAAAAATCTTCGGCGTGCGGGTGTTGAAGAGCGAGAAGACTCCGGCGAGGCCGGGCGTCTGGTTGGCCAGCGCCACGAGCTCCTGCGCGGCGGCGTCGAGCGCGGCAGGGCCACGGCCGGTGCGGTCCTCGACCATCATCTTGAAGCCGCCGCTGTTGCCGATGCCCCGCACCGGCGGCGGCGGGATGGTGATGATGAAGGCCTCCTGGATCTGCGCCAGCTTCTGCGACAGCGCGGCCTGCATGTGCGCCACCGTGAGGCCCTTGGCGTCCCGCTCGTGGAAGGGCTCCATCACCGAGAAGATCGCCGCCGCGTTCGAGGCATTGGTGAAGGTGGCGCCGTCGAGGCCGACGATCGGCACGACGTGCGCGACGCCCTCGGTCTCGAGGATCAGCTTGGCGGCTTGCCGGACCACCGCATCGGTACGCGCGAGCGTGGCGCCCGGCGGCAGTTGCACCACGGTGATCAGGTAGCCCTGGTCCTGCTCCGGGATGAAGCCGGTCGGGGCACGGGCGAACTGCCAGCCGGTGAGTCCGATCAGGCCGACATAGACGAGCAGCACCAGCGCGCCGAGTCGCAGCAGGCGGTGAGTGAGCATGCCATAGCCGCGCGAGAGCTTGTCGAAGCCCCAGTTGAAGCCGCGGAAGAAGGCGCCGATCGGCCGCATCAGCAGGCTCGGCGGCGCCGATTTGTGCGCATGCGGCTTCAGCAGCAGCGCGCAGAGCGCCGGGCTCAGTGTCAGCGAGACAAAGGCCGAGATGATCGTCGCGGTGGCGATGGTGATTGCGAACTGGCGGAAGAACTGCCCGGTGATGCCGGTGATCAGCGCCGCCGGTATGAAGACGGCGCAGAGGACCAGCGCAATGGCGATCAGCGCCCCGCCGACCTCGTCCATCGTCCGGTGCGCCGCCTCCTTCGGCGGTGTGCCCTCGGCGAGGTGCCGCTCGACGTTCTCGACGACGACGATGGCGTCGTCGACGACGATGCCGATGGCGAGCACGAGCCCGAACAGCGACAGGTTGTTGAGCGAGAAGCCGAACGCCGCCATCACGCTGAAAGTGCCGATCAGCGAGATCGGGATGGCGACGATCGGCACGACCGCCGCGCGCCACGTCTGCAGGAACAGCATGACGACGATGACGACGAGCAGGATCGCCTCCCAGACCGTCTTCGTCACCTCGCTCACGGACTCGGCGATGAACTCGGTCGGATTGTAGATGATGTCATAGCGCAGCCCCGGCGGAAAGCTCTTGGCGAGCTCCGCCATCGTCGACTTCAGAAGCTCGGCGGTGGCGAGCGCGTTCGAGCCCGGCCGCTGGAAGACGAGCAGCGGCAGCGCCGAGCGCTCGTCGAGATAGCCGTTGGTCGTGTAGTCCTGCGCAGCGAGCTCGACCCGCGCCACATCGCTGAGCCGGGTAAGGCGGCCGTCCGCGTCGGACTTCAGCACGATGTTGCGGAACTGGCCCGGCAGCGACAGCCGGCCCAGCGTCTCGACGTTCAGCTGAAAGGCGCCGCCGGCGGCCGGCACCGGCGGCTGGTTGAGCACGCCGGAGGCGACCTGAACATTCTGCGAGCGGAGCGCGGCGACCACCTCGCCCGCCGTCATGTTGCGCGCGGCGACCTTCTCGGGGTCGAGCCAGATGCGCATGGCGTAATCGCGTGCACCGGCGATGCGGATATCGCCGACGCCGTCGAGCCGGGCCAGCACGTCGCGGACCTGCAGCGTCGCGTAGTTGGAGATGTAGAGGTTGTCGCGCGAGCCGTCGGACGACGACAGATGGATCACCATCATCAGATCCGGGGAGGACTTGCGCACCGTGACGCCGATCTGGCGCACATCCTCCGGCAGGCGGGATACCGCCACCGCGACGCGGTTCTGGACCAGCACCTGCGCGGTGTCGAGATCGGTGCCGAGCGCGAAGGTGACGGTGATGACGAGCTGTCCGTCGCCGGTCGCCTGCGACAGCATGTAGAGCATGTCCTCGACGCCGTTCACCTCCTGCTCGATCGGCGTCGCCACGGTGTCGGCGACGACCTCGGCCGAGGCGCCGGGATAGGAGGTGCGGATCTCGATCGTCGGCGGCGCGATCTCGGGATACTGCGCCACCGGAAGCGTGAAATAGGCGAAGCCGCCGAGCAGCACGATGAGGACCGACAGCACGGTCGCGAAGATCGGTCGGTCGATGCAGAAATGCGAGAAGGACATCGGAGGCCTACGCGTCGTCGTCCGCGGGGGCTTCGATCGTACCCTTCTGCGGTGTCACCTTTGCGCCGGGCCGGGCGCGCAACAGCCCGTTGATGACGAGGGTGTCGTCCGGCTTCAAGCCGCTGCGAACGATGCGCAGGCCGCCCGGATAGGCCGGGCCGGGCCGGATCTGCTTCGGCACCACGGTCCCGTCGGGCGTCACCGTCATCACCACCTGGTTGGACTGGTCGGTGACGATGGCACTGTCGGGGACGAGGATCGCGTCGTACGGATTGGAGCTCGGGAGCCGAATGCGGCCGAACTGGTTCGGCGTGATGAAGAGGTCCGGATTGGGGAAGATCGCCCGCGCCCGGATGGTGCCCGAGCTTGCATCGAGCCGATTGTCGACGAAGTTCATGGTGCCCTTGTGCACCCATTCGCGCTCGTCCGGCAGGCGGGCCTCCACCACCGTCCCCTGATCGCGGGTCGACGGCAGCGCGCCGCGCGCCACCGCGCGCTGGTAGAGCAGGAAGTCCGCCTCGCTCATGTCGAAGGCGAAGTAGATCGGATCGAGCGCGACGATGGTGGTCAGCAGGGTCGCGTTCGGATCGCCGGAGACGAGGTTGCCGACGTCGACGCGGCGGTCGGAGATGCGGCCGGAGATCGGCGCCCGCACTTGCGTGAAATCGAGATTGAGCTGGGCCGAAGTCAGCGCCGCGGTCGACTGCTGCACGCCGGCCTCCGCCGAGCGCCGCTCCTGCACCCGCTCGTCGTAGTTGGAGACGGAGACGACCGAGCCTTTGACGAGCGCCGCGGCGCGGTCGAGATTCTGGTTGGCGAGCTCGAGCCGCGCCTCGGCGGCCGCCAGATCCGCCTTCGCCCGGTCGACGGCCGCCTGGTACGGACGCGGGTCGATCACGAACAGCTCGTCACCCTGCTTGACGATGGCGCCATCGACGAAATTGATCTTGTCGAGATAGCCCGAGACACGCGCCCGGACGTCGACGCTCGCTGTGGACTCGAAGCGGCCGGTGAACTCGTCCCATTCGGTGATCTTCTTGACGAGCGGGTTGGCGACCGTGACCGGCGGCGGCGCCGGGGCGGCGCCCGCCTTGCCGGCCTCGTCACTCTCGCCGCAGCCCGACAACCCTGCCGCGAGCGCCAGAATCGCCAATCCGTGGCCGAGGCCGCATGCACCAAATGACAGGAATCCGTTCACGTGGGCCTCCGCCGTGGCCGACATGTCGCTACGCCGCGCCGCCTCGCGCGGCGACAAGCAAGCATGGAAAGCAAGGCCGGTCGAGGGTGCGACCGCTCGCGCCGCGCGCGCCCCGGACAGCCGATCGGCACCGCCTCGGCGGAGAGCGCGTCCTCGATGCCCGGACCATCCGGCCGAGCTTCGGGGGCCGATGTCACGCGCCTCCTGCGTCGGCATTGCCGCATGAAAAAGCATCCCATCCGGAAAGCCTCACCTGCCGCCCAAGTCCTCGGACCGGACGCCGACGACTGGACCGACGGGCAAAAAGCTGGCCAAATGGAGGCGATAGCGGCCGCCGCACGTTTCGTGCGAGGATAGGAAACAGGCCACGCGATCCGGTGCGCCCGCAGGCGGTGCGCTCGGGGCGGATCGCCACAGGAGGGGGTCATGAGGGGAGCGGCATCGCCGATCGAGGGCGTCCGGACAGCTGGCGGACGCGGCAGCGGGCATAGTACGGCGCGGATGCTGATCGCTCTCGGCCTCGTGGCGGGTGTCCTCGCCGGCTGCGCCTCGGGCGGCAGCGGCGACGGCGAAGGTGCCGGAGCTAGCGTCACCTCGCTCAATACGGCGGCGCCGCCGACGAACGTCAACGTCGTCCCGGACGAGCTCGTCGGCAAATGGGGACTTGCCTCCTATCGCGAGGACAAGGACATTCCGCGCACCACGCGGGAGGCGAAGGCGGCCTGCGGCAACCCCTATCTGATCAGCAAGGGCCCCGGCGGCGGCGTCATGATGCATCTCGCCGACCAGACGCAGCCGAGCGAGGTCGTGCTGAAGGGCGCCGGCGGGCGCACCTTCATCGGCCCGCCGACCGAGCCGGCCGGCGGTCCCAAGGATCGGGAGGTGACCTCCTTCGCCGGCAACGAGTTCGTGACGAAGTGGGTCGACCCCGGCGTCGCCACGCGTTACGGCACCATGATCTTCGTGCGCTGCACCGCCTGAGTCGGGGCGGTCGGCCTCCATGAGAAGGTAGAGACTATGCGTCCATCCGCATGCGCAGCCTCTTCCGTCGGGCGACTTCTGCTCGCCGCGACGGTGGCCCTCCTCGTCAGCCCGGGCAGCGGCTCGAGCGCCCAGCGCCAGGAACTGCAGGTTCCCGAGCAGCCGGGCGTCGTGCCGACACCGCAGGAAGAGCTGCTGCCGCCCGAATATCGTCCTCAGCCCGTGTTCTTCCGTACCAGCGAGGCGCCGGGGACGATCGTCATCCACACCGAGGAGCGATTCCTCTACCTCGTGCAGGGCAACAACAAGGCCATCCGCTACGCCGTCGGCGTCGGCCGCGAGGGGTTCACCTGGTCGGGTCTCCTCAAGATCAGCCGTAAGCAGGAATGGCCGGATTGGCGGCCGCCGCCGGAGATGATCCAGCGCCAGCCCTATCTGCCGCGCTTCATGGCCGGCGGCCCCGGCAACCCGATGGGCGCCCGGGCGCTCTATCTCGGCGAGACGGTGTACCGCATCCACGGCACCAACCAGCCGCGGACGATCGGCCACGCGGTCTCGTCGGGCTGCTTCAGGCTCGTCAATGCCGACGTGGCGGACCTCTACGAGCGGGTTCCGGTCGGCACGCGGGTGGTGGTTCGCCAGGCGGCGGCACTCTGAGCGCGGCTCGGCAGCCGGCCCAAATCGAGGGAACGACGACATGACTCCGGTCCACTGCCGGCGGGCCTCGCTCGCGATCGCAACGCTCCTCGGCCTCGGAGCCGCATCCGCGCAGGCCGCGACCCTCGACGAGGTGAAGAAGCGCGGCGAGCTCGTCTGCGGCGTCAGCCAGGGCCTCGCAGGCTTCTCGATCGAGCAGGGCGGCGCCTGGCTCGGCTTCGACGTCGATTTCTGCCGGGCGCTCTCGGCGGCGATCTTCGCCGATCCGCAGAAGGTCAAGTTCGTGCCGCTGTCGGCGGGCGAGCGCTTCGAGGCGCTGACCTCCGGCAAGATCGACGTCCTGTCGCGCAACTCGACCTGGACGCTCGGCCGCGAGGCGGGGCTCGGCATCGCCTTCACCGCCGTCACCTATTACGACGGCCAGGGATTCTTGGTGTCGCGCGCGTCGAACGTGTTGTCGGCGCTCGACATGAAGGACGTGAAGGTCTGCGTCCAGGCGGGGACCACGAGCGAGCAGAACGCGGCCGATTTCCTGAGGACGAACAACATCGCGCACGAGCTGGTCCGCACGCAGACGGCGGCCGAGTCGCTCGCGGCCTATTCGTCCGGCCGCTGCGGCGTTCTGACGAGCGATGTCTCGCAACTCTACGCCGAGCGGCTGAAGCTCGCCGACGCCGCAGAGCACGTCATCCTGCCCGAGGTGATCTCCAAGGAGCCGCTGGCGCCGGCGGTGCGCGAGGCCGACCCGGAATGGCGCCTCCTCGTGCAGTGGGTGCACTTCGCCATGCTGAACGCCGAGGAGCTCGGCATCCGCACCGGCAATGTCGCCGAGGCGGCCGCCTCCAAGAAGCCGGACGTGATGCGCTTCGTCGGCACCGACGGAAAATTCGGCGAGCAGCTCGGCCTTGCGAACGACTGGGCGCTGAACATCGTCCGTCTCGTCGGCAGCTATGGCGAGGTCTACGAGCGCAATCTCGGCGCCGACTCCAAGCTCGGCATTCCGCGCGGGCTGAACCAGCTCTGGAGCATGGGCGGCATCCAGTACGCGCCGCCGTTCCGCTGAGTTTTTCGGGCGCTACCGGCAGCGGCCGGGCGCCGTTTCTGAGAGCCGGCGGCTATCTCGAGATCGAAGCCTCTGCCGCTGCTGCGAGGCGCGGCCGGAAGGCGATGAGCCGCTCGATCGCCGCGTCGAGCGTCGCGTCCGCCTTGGCGAAGCAGAAGCGCGCCACCGTCCGCACTGCGTTCTCCGCGTAGAAGGCCGAGACCGGGATCGCCGCGACGCCGCCCTCGGTGACGAGGCGCGCGCAGAAACCGACATCGTCGGTGACGCCGAGCGGTTCCAGGTCGATGTTGAGGAAGTACGTGCCCTCGACCGGCAGCGCTGACAGGCCCGCCGCCGACAGGCCCGAGGCGACGCGGTCGCGCTTCGCCGCGAGCTCGGCCCGCATGCCCGAAAAGTAGGAGTCCTCCTTGCCGAGGCCGTACGCGACCGCCGACTGCAGGCTCGGCGCGGTCGTGAAGGTGACGAACTGGTGCGCCCGCGCCACCTGTCGCAAAAACTCCGGCGCGGCGCAGACGAAGCCGACCTTCCACCCGGTGAGGGAGAAGATCTTTCCCGCCGAGCCGATCTTTACCGCCCGCTCGCGCAGCGCAGGAACGGCCAGGACCGAAACATGCTCGCGACCGTCGAAGATCACGTGCTCCCAGACCTCGTCGGCGATGACGACCGCCCCTGCCCGCTCGGCGTGCCGGGCGAGCAGCTCCAGCGCCGCGCGCGGAAAGACGGTGCCGGTCGGGTTCAGCGGATTGTTGAGCAGCACCGCCCGCGTCCGCGGCGAGAAGGCCCGGGCGAGCTCATCCTCGTCGAGCCGCCATTCGGGCGGCCGCAGCGTGACGAAGCGCGGCACGCCGCCGGCGCGGCGCACGAGCGGCAGGTAGGCGTCGTACATCGGCTGGATCAGCACCACCTCGTCGCCGGGCTCGATCAGCGCGAACAGGCAGTCGGCCAGCGCCTCGGTGGCGCCGGAGGTGACCATCACCTCGGCGCCGGGATCGAGCGCGATGCCCTGGTGATGGCGATAATGCGCGGCGACCGCCTCGCGCAGCTCGGGCAGGCCGAGCATCGGCGGATACTGGTTCCAGCCGTCGACGACCGCCTCGGCCGCCTTGCGTCGGACATCCTCGGGGCCCGGATCGTCCGGAAAGCCCTGGCCGAGATTGATCGCGCCATGCTCGCGGGCGAGCCGCGACATGGTCTCGAAGACGCTGGTCTCCAGCGAGGCAAAAATCCCGTTCATGCGCCGCAGCGATAGCAGCGCGGCGCAGCGGCGAGAAGATGCTCGACGCGCTCCGTCAGCCCCTCGTCACTTCACCCCGGTGAACACCCGTCCCCAGTCGCGCTTCATGTCGACCACCGTCCAGCCGCTGGCGTTCGCCTCGTCGAGCGCCTTGTCGAGCCGGCCGATGTGCGAGTCGCGGTCGTAGGCCCATTCGCGGACGGCGTCGGTGTGGTGGACGAGGCCCATGAAGCTCGCCCCCGGCCGCGCCGCGGTCCATTCCAGCATCTCCTTGTCGCCGTCCGAATTGCCGAAGGCGAAGATCGGCCGGCGGCCGATGAAGCGGTTGATGCCGACCGGCTTGCCCGGTCCGTCGTCGACGAACTCGACCTTGGGCTCCTTCATCAGCACCGGCTTGCCGTCGGCGCCCATCTCGAACTTCACGACGCCCGAGGAGCCGACCACCTGCTCGGGCGGGATGCCATAGCTCTTGTCGGCGAAGACGCGCATGAACTCGACGCCGCCGCCCGAGACGATGAAGGTCTTGAAGCCGTTGGCGCGCAGATACTCGAGCAGCTCCAGCATCGGCTGGTAGGTCAGCGCGGTGTAGGGCACGTCGAAGCGCGGATGGCGTGCCGTGGCGAGCCACTCGGCGACGAGCGTGTTGAAGGCGTCCGTCGTCATGCCGGCGTGCGTCGTCTCGACGATTTCGACGAGCCCCTTCTCGCCAGAGGCGAGCAGCGCGCGCAGGTCGTTGTCGAGCACCGCCTTGAAGGGCTGCGTCGTCGCCCATTCCGGATGCGCCGGCGCCATCGCCTTGATGCGGTCGAGCGCGAAGGCGAGCTGGAAGTAGACCGGCTGCTCGGCCCAGAGCGTGCCGTCATTGTCGAAGGTGGCGATGCGCTCGGCCGGCGGCACGAAGTCCGGGCCGCCCTCCCGCGTCACCCGCTCGACGAAGCCGGTGATGGACTGCTTGACCGGCCCCGCGTTCCAGGAAGGCAGCGGGTCCGGCTGTGCGAGGGCGGAGAAGCTCGACAGGACGAGGCCGACCAGCGGCAGGGCGAGGAAGAGGCGGCGGTCGATGTTCATGGCTCACCTCGGGTTCGAGCTTGTCGGCCGATGCGCAGGATCGATCCGGGGCGCACGCCCGGGCCGAGACTCACCGGGCCGGCCGGGACGCCGCGTGCACGCGCCTGCGCCACATGTTGTAGGGGACCGACAGGATGCCGCCGATGATCAGATGGCACAAGATCACGGCGAGGATCTGCGTCCTTTGACCGGGAAAGTTCAGGCTGGCGATCGTCAGCGCGATGCCCGGGTGGCGGGTCGCGGTGGCGAGCGCGAGCACGGTCCGCTCGTCCGGATCGGGACCGCCGAGCAGGTGCCCGACGGCGAGGCCGAGGACGGCGAACACGATGAGGACGATCAGCATGCCGTCGCCGACGAGCGCCCAGATCGCGCCGGACATCCGGAACAGCACCGGCAGCATCGCGAGGAGGAGCAACACGGTCGCGACGATCGAGACGGGCTTGGCGATGCGGTCGGCGAGCAGGGGCCAGAAGCGCCGGACCAAAATGCCGGCGGCGAGCGGCGCGATGGCGGAGATGAAGACGACGCCGGCGATCTGCCGCGGGGCGATGCTCGCTTCGACGCCGAAATAGCGGGCGATCAGCTCGACCGCGGCCGGAACCGTGAGGAAGGCCAGCAGCACTGCGGCGACGACGAGCCCCACCGCATATGCATCCGAGCCGCCGCCGGCCTTCTCCTTCCGCGGCAGGAGCGGCGGTACCGGCGATGCGGCGAGAGCCACGAGCGCTATCTCGACCGACGGATCGAGATCGAAATGCCTCGCGACGGCGACCGCGAACAGGGCCATGACGACGTTCAGCGAGACGATCGAGCGAACGAGCAGCGAGGGTCGCCGGAACAGCGATGTCGCGTCGGTGAGGGTGGCGCCGAGGCCGATCCCGAACACGGTCAGGAAGATGCTCACCTGAATGACGACGGGAATGAGCTGCGCCAGCGTCATGACTTGCCCGGCTCCGACGCGCTCGTCTCCCGCACTTCGACGAGGTCGCGCTCCAGGAAGTAGTTCAGAAAGGTGCGGATGACGGCGATCGCCGCGAGGCGACCGACCGAATCCCAATCCGGTGCGATCGCGCTTTCGAGGATGTCGGCGGCGAGCTGGAAGGTGAGCCCGGCCACCAGCACGCGGGCGAAGCCGAGCCAGACCTCGCGCGTCCCGGCGAGGTTCGCCGACTTCTCGATCAGCATCAGCCGCAACGCGCCGACGAATGCATGGATCGCTCCGACGAGGATGATGACGAGCGCCATGAGCTCGATGATGGCGATCGCGAGCTCCGTCAGCGAGGTCAGCCACTCGGCCATGACCGTTCACCCTTCGCTCGAGGGGCCGACGACGAACGAGACGACGCCTGCCCGGTGCGGGGCGCGCCGTTCGACGCGCCCCGGCAGGCCGATCAGTGCTGACCGCCGCTCGCGGCCTCGGTCATCTTCTCGACCACCTGGTCGATGCTGAAGGTCGCCGCCTTCTGTCGCGGCGGGAACTCCTTGAAGGTCGCCAGGAACTCCGCGACGCCGGCCTGCGCCGGCACGAGCAGGTAGATGTGGCGGAACATCCAGTCGTAGTAAGTGTTCGACGTCTGGATCCCGCGCTCGTACGGGTCCATCCGCAGATTGAAGATATAGGGTGTGCGCAGGACAATGAACGGTTCCAGCCAGATCTTGAGCGTGGTTTCCACGCGCTGTTCCAGGAACATCATCTTCCAGTTGTCGTAGCGCAGCGCTGCGACATCACCCTCGTCGGTGAAGTAGATGAAGCCCTTGCGTGGGCTCTCGGCCTCCTTTCCTGTGAGATACGGGAGAAGGTTGTGGCCGTCGAGGTGCACCTTGAAGGTCTTCCCGCCGATCTTGTAGCCCTTCTTCAGCTTCTCCTTGATGTCGGGCTCGCCGGCGATGGCGAGGATGGTCGGGAACCAGTCGAGATGGGCGATGATCCCGTTCGACACCGAGCCCGCCGCGATCTTGCCCGGATAGCGCACCATGCAGGGCACGCGATAGGCGCCCTCCCAGCTCGTGTTCTTCTCGGAGCGGAACGGCGTCATTCCCCCGTCCGGCCAGGTGTTCATGTGCGGCCCGTTGTCGGTGCTGTACTGCACGAAGGTGTTGTCGGCGATCCCGAGCTTGTCGATGAAGTCGAGCATCTCGCCGATGTGCTTGTCGTGATCGATCATCACGTCGTGGTACTCGGATTGCCAGCGCCCCGACTGGCCGCGGCTTTCCGGCTTCACGTGCGTCCAGGCGTGCATGTGCGTGGTGTTGAACCAGACGAAGAACGGCTCGCCCGCGTCGTGCGCGGCCTGGATGAATTTCTTCGCCGCGGCGAGGAACTCGTCGTCGCAGGTCTCCATGCGCTTCTTCGTCAGTGGGCCCGTGTTCTCTATCTTCTGGCCGCCCTTGCCGTCCGCCCAGCAGTGGAGGACGCCGCGCGGGCCGTACTTCTTCTTGAACTCGGGAAAATCCTTCTGGTTCGGGTAGTCGACCTCCTCGGGCTCCTCCTCCGCGTTCAGGTGATAGAGATTGCCGAAGAACTCGTCGAAGCCATGCATCGTCGGCAGATGCTCGTCGCGGTCGCCGAGGTGGTTCTTGCCGAACTGGCCGGTGCGATAGCCGAGCGGCTTCAACGCCTCCGCAATGGTGATGTCCTCGGCCTTGAGGCCGAGCTCGGCGCCGGGAAGCCCGACTTTGGTGAGGCCCGTACGAAGCCCGCACTGGCCGGTGATGAAGGACGCGCGGCCGGCCGTGCAGCTCTGCTCGGCATAGGAGTCGGTGAAGATCATGCCTTCATTGGCGATGCGGTCGATATTGGGCGTCCTGTAGCCCATCAGCCCTTTCGAATAGCAGCTGAGGTTCGACTGACCGATGTCGTCGCCCCACATGACCAATATGTTCGGCCTCTTCGTCGCCATTTTTGTCTCCGTCCCTTTGGTGTTATGGTCGGCAGTACGTCGTCGATCCGCGCGCTCCTCTCTCTCTTCCGAGCCGATGCCTGCGTTACGCGTGCGAGGGAATTCGGGCAGTCTTATTCAGCCGGTCGCGCTCAGATCGCGCGCATGAGCACCGCGAAGAAGGCGAACAGGCCGATGAAGATCATCAGGATCGCGATCGCATAGAGCGGCGTGTGAACCGGTCCCGTGTCGAGCCCCGCCAGAATGCCGAAGCTCCCGCTCCGGAGATAGCCGACGACCTGCCGGTACTGCCAAACCGAGATCAGGAGGGCCAACACGCCGCCGCCGATGAGGGCGAGGCCGATGTAGCGCGGCATTTGCGGCCGTGCAGCCATGGCGACGTTCTCGAAATCGGCGAAGCGCTCGAAGAACTGGACGATCGTGAAGCCGAAGCCGATCATCGAGACCGATGTGCGCACCCAGGCCATCAGCGTGCGGTCGAGGGCGAGGCGCGTGCGCAGCCAGGCGAAGTGGCTGTCGGCGGTCGACCGCACCGCGAATCGATCGCCGTCGGGTTCAGACTGGCTCGTAGCCACAGTGTGCGCCTCCAGCTGACGAACTGGCGACAGCCCGGCTCCACGTCACAAGGGCTGTAACGAAGGCACGAGCGCAGTAACATGCTAGCACGAAGCTTCGAGAACATTGTCTGAGATTGTACAATCGCAGTCGGTGGCGGAGATTTCTGCGTGCGCGCGATATTGGCCGAAGCAGCGTCGATCGTCAGTCACACGGGCTGGCTGAGCCAGGTTCCGGACGATTTCCGCGAGGCGCTGCTCAAACGATGCGTCTACTGCGAGAAGCAAAATGGGCAGACGATCACCCATGGCGGCGACGAAGCTGCGGGTATGTTCGGCGTCGTCTCGGGGAGCGTAGGCGTCTATGCGGCGATCGGATCGTCAGAGGCTCCGCTGATCCACATCGGCGGCCCGGCATTCTGGTTCGGGTTCTACCCGATCGCCAACGGCAGTCCTCGGATCATATCGGTCACGGCGAGAACGCGATGCGCAGTCGCCCATATCCCGGGGGGAGCGCTCCAGCTCTTGCTCGACCAGGAGCCCGAGCGGTGGCGATGGCTGAATCTGCTGTCGCTGGAAAGCGCAGCGCTCGCCGTTCAGGCGCTTTCAGACCTGCTGATCCGCGACAATGAGCGGCGCTGCGCCGCGGTTCTGCTCCGGGTCGCCGGATGTCGGGGAGCAGGCAACGCGCCCGCCGACGCGAACCTGACGCAGGACGATCTCGCGCAGCTCAGCAACCTCTCCCGCCCCACCGTCAGCCTCATCCTCGGCAGGCTGGCCGACCAGGGATTCGTTTCCTCGGGGTATAGGACGATCAGGATCAAGGCACCCGCCCAGCTTCGCAGGCTGGTGGGGTGAGCGCGGTGCCGCTCGGGGAGTGGCGGGGGGGGGGGGGGGGGGGCGGGGGGCGCC
>JAEZCD010000190.1 GCA_023430145.1 Pseudomonadota bacterium | reverse complement strand
CCGCAGGATCCATTCTTAGCGCCGGGAGAGAAGGAAGATGGTTCCTGCGGTCAAGCCGCAGGATGACGAGCGGAGGGATTTCGCAGACTGATGAGCGGAGGGGCTGTCGCCGGATGACGACGGAGGGGCGGATGGTTCGGGTGACGCGCTACGGCCTCGGCCTCTCGACGATGGGCGCAGGCGGGCGGCCGTGATCGACTCGGGCGCGCGGAGTGCGCTAGACCGGCCGCGAAGCAGCCGGAGGCAGCCGTCATGACCGAAGCCATCGCCAGGGCCGAGCCGGCCCGTCCGCCCGGCCGCGGCCGCATCTACGCGTCGATCACCGAGACGATCGGCGACACCCCGCTCGTGCGGCTGAGCCGCATCGCCGCCGACAAGGGAGTACGCGCCGAACTGCTCGCGAAGCTGGAATTCTTCAATCCGATCGGCAGCGTGAAGGACCGCATCGGCGTCGCCATGATCGATGCGCTCGAGGTCGAGGGGCGGATCGGGCCGGACACGGTGCTGATCGAGCCGACGAGCGGCAATACCGGCATCGCGCTCGCCTTCGTCGCCGCCGCGCGCGGCTACCGGCTGATCCTCGTGATGCCGGAATCGATGTCGATCGAGCGGCGAAAGATGCTCGCCCTGCTCGGCGCCGAGCTGGTGCTGACGCCGCCGCCGCAGGGCATGAAGGGCGCCGTCGCCAAGGCCGAGGAGCTGCTCGCCGAGCATCCGGGCGCGATCATGCCGCAGCAGTTCCGCAACCCCGCCAATCCCGACATCCACCGCCGCACCACGGCCGAGGAGATCTGGAACGACACCGCCGGCGGCATCGACATTCTCGTTTCCGGCGTCGGCACCGGCGGCACCATCACCGGCGTCGGCCAGGTGCTGAAGCCGCGGAAGCCCTCGCTGAAGATCGTCGCCGTCGAGCCCGAGGACAGCCCGGTTCTTTCGGGCGGCAATCCCGGCCCGCACAAGATCCAGGGCATCGGCGCCGGCTTCGTGCCGGACGTGCTCGACCGTTCGGTGATCGACGAAGTGGTCACGGTCGGCAACCAGACCGCGTTCGAGACCGCGCGCCTCCTCGCCCGCACGGAAGGCATTCCGGGCGGCATCTCCTCCGGCGCCGCGGTTGCGGCGGCGATCGAGGTCGGCTCGCGGCCCGAGAATGCCGGCAAGAAGATCGTCGTCGTCATCCCGAGCTTCGCCGAGCGCTACCTGTCGACGGCGCTGTTCGAGGGCCTTTGAGGCGCCGCGCCGTATGATCCAGTCGGCGCTGTTGGCGCTGCGGCAGGCGGTCTCGCCGCCCTTCCGCAGCGTGCTCCTGAAGTCGGTCGGGCTCGCGATCCTGCTGCTCGTCGTGCTCGGCATCGGCCTGCAATGGCTGGTGGCGCGGCTGATCGACTTCGACAATCAGAGCGTGGAGCTGGTCGCGACGATCATCGCCTCGCTCGGCATCGTCGTCGGCCTCGTCTTCCTCGTGCCGCCGGTCACCTCGCTGATGGCCGGCATCTTCCTCGACGAGATCGCCGGCACCGTGGAGCGGACGAGCTATCCGGAGGATCCGCCGGGGCGCGACCTGCCGCTGTCGGAATCGATCCCGGCCTCGCTGCGCTTCTTCGGCATCGTCGTCCTCGTCAATCTCGGCGCGCTGGTGCTGCTGCTCGTGCCGGGCGTGAACCTCGTGATCTTCCTCGTCGCCAACGGCTATCTGCTCGGCCGCGAATATTTCGAGCTGGCGGCGGCGCGCTTCCAGCCGATCGAGGCGGCGAAGGCGCTGCGGCGCCGGCACGCGGCGACCGTGTTCGCCGGCGGCCTGCTGATCACCGGCTTCGTCGCCATCCCGATCCTCAACCTCATGACGCCGCTCGTCGCCACCGCCTTCATGGTGCACCTGCACAAGCGCATCGCGCGGCGGGAAGCGCGGAGGGAGAGGGAGGGGGCGTAGCGCGATGCGGTGAGGGCATTTCTTCCTTCTCCCAGGGGGAGAAGCACTCCCGGCAGCGGTGGTTCACCCCACCCGTCTCGCTCTTCGCCGGCGGCTCAGAGCGATCCACCCGAGGGAGGGAGTCCGGAGCCTCTCGGCCGCCAGATGTGTGCAAGCTCTCTCGCACGACGACAGGGCCATGAAGGAAGGGAAAGGAGGCGCCTTCCGCCTCCGAATGCGACGTCAGACAGACGTCAGAGATCTGTGAATGCCGGCGCCCCGGAGGGGAGAGGGGACGAGGAAGCAGGCGTCTGCCTACTCCGCCGCCACCACCTGCGGCCGCGCGGCGCGCTCCTTCTTCAGCTCCTCGGCGACCAGGAAGGCGAGCTCGATCGCCTGCTCGGCATTGAGCCGCGGGTCGCAGAAGGTGTGGTAGCGGTCCGACAGGTCGACGTCGCTGATGGCACGCGCGCCACCGGTGCATTCGGTCACCGCCTTGCCGGTCATCTCGACATGGATGCCGCCGCCATGCGTGCCCTCGGCCTGGTGCACCGCGAAGAAGTTTTTCACCTCGCCGAGGATCTTGTCGAAGGGCCGCGTCTTGTAGCCGCTGGTCGCCTTGATCGTGTTGCCGTGCATCGGGTCGCACGACCAGACCACCGCCTTGCCCTCGCGCTGCACGGCGCGGACGAAGGCCGGCAGGTGCTCGAACACCTTGTCGGCGCCGAAGCGGCAGATCAGCGTCAGCCGGCCCGGCTCGTTCTCGGGGTTCAACAGGTCGGTCAGCCGCAACAGGCCGTCGGCGGTGAGCGAGGGGCCGCACTTCATGCCGATCGGGTTCTTGACGCCGCGGAAGAACTCGACATGCGCATGGTCCGGCTGCCGCGTGCGGTCGCCGATCCAGATCATGTGGCCGCTCGTCGCGTACCAGTCGCCGGTCGTCGAATCGACGCGCGTCATCGCCTGCTCGTAGCCGAGCAGCAGCGCCTCGTGGCTCGTGAAGAAATCGGTCGAGCGCAGCTCCGGATGCGATTCCGGATCGATGCCGCAGGCGCGCATGAAGCCGAGCGCCTCGGTGATGCGGCCGGCGATCTCGGCGTAGCGCTCCGACTGCGGGCTCTCCTTGACGAAGCCGAGCATCCATTTGTGGACGTTCTCGAGGTTCGCGTAGCCGCCCTGCGCGAAGGCGCGCAAGAGGTTCAGCGTCGCCGCCGACTGCCGGTAGGCCTCGACCTGGCGCCGCGGGTCGGGCACCCGCGCCTCGGCCGTGAAGGCGATGTCGTTGATGTTGTCGCCGCGATAGCTCGGCAGCTCGACGCCGTCGACGATCTCGGTCGGCGAGGAGCGGGGTTTTGCGAACTGACCGGCGATGCGGCCGACCTTCACCACCGGGCTCGCCGCCGCAAAGGTCAGCACCACTGCCATCTGTAGGAAGACGCGGAAGAAGTCGCGGATGTTGTCCGGGTGGTGCTCGGCGAAGCTCTCGGCGCAGTCGCCCCCCTGCAGGAGAAACGCCTCGCCGGCCGCGACCTTGGCGAGATCGCGCTTGAGGCGCCGCGCCTCGCCGGCGAAGACGAGCGGCGGGAAGGTGGACAGCTGCCGCTCGACGGCGGCGAGCGCCTCCGTGTCGGCATATTCGGGAACCTGCGCGATCGGCTTCGACCGCCAGCTGTCGGGAGCCCAGCGTTCGGGCATGGTTCTTCTTCCTTAGCGATGGGGCGCCGCGAGGGCGTTTGGCGTTCTCTAGCACCGGCGCCGCGGCGGCGCCAAGGTTCGTGCGCGGCAGCGCCCGAGCCGGCGGACCTCACCCGAGCGGCGGCAGCTTCTCCTCGGCCGGCGGCGGCTCCTCGGAACCGGTCTCGGCGATCTCGTGCTCGATCTCGGCGACGATGTCTTCCAGGCTCGGCGTCTGCTCGGCCGGCACCTCCTCGGGCTCGGCTCCGGCGGCCTGCGGGCCGTCTGCCTCGGCTTGCGCCTCGTCGGCATCGGCCTCCGCTTCGACCTCGGGCTCGTCGACCTCGGCTATCGCCTCCGCCTCCGCCTCGAGCTCCATGATCGTCCCCACCTCGACCGGCACCGTCTCGGTGGTCGCCTCCTCGGCGAGCACCGCCGGCGGCTCCTCGACGAGCGGCGCCGGCACGACGGCCGGCGGCGGCACCCAGGGGGTGCGCATGGTGACGAGCTCCTCGGCCGCCGTCGGGTGCACGGCGACGGTGGCGTCGAAGTCCTCCTTGGTGGCGCCGAGCTTCACGGCGACGCCGGCGAGCTGGATCATCTCGCCCGCATCCTCGCCGAAGATGTGCACGCCGAGCACGCGGTCGCTCTTCGGCTCGACCACCATCTTCATCAGCGTGCGCTCCTGCCGGCCGGACAGGGTGGCCTTCATCGGCCGGAACAGCGTCTTGTAGATGTCGATCTCCGGATGGCGGGCGCGCGCCTCGGCCTCCGTCAGCCCCACCGTCCCGATCTCCGGCGTCAGGAAGACCGCCGTCGGCACGTTGCGGTGATCGGTCGTCGTCGGCCGGCCGCCATAGAGCGTGTCGGCGACGGCATGGCCTTCGCGGATGGCGACCGGCGTCAGGTTGAGGCGGTTGGTGACGTCGCCGACGGCGTAGATCCAGGGCGCCGTGGTCTGCGAGAAGCTGTCGACGCGGACCGCGCCGATCGGGTCGAACAGCACGCCCTGCGCCTCGAGCCCTAGCCCCTGGGCGTTCGGGATGCGGCCGCTTGCGAACATCACCGCGCCGAAATTGGCGAGCCCGTGATCGTGGAAGGTGACGAGCACGCTGTCGTCCTTGCCGCGGCGCAGCTCGAGCAGCTCGGTGTCGAGCAGCAGCTTCACGCCGGCGCTGCGCAGGGCCTCCGCTGCCGCGTCGCGCAGATCCTCGTCGAAGCCGCGCAGGATCTTCGGCCCGCGGTGGACGAGGGTGACCTTGCAGCCGAGCCGCTGCAGCAGCGCGGCGAACTCGACGGCGATGTAGCCGGCGCCGACGATGAGCATCGTCTCGGGGAGCTGCGGCAGGTCGAACAGCTCGTTCGAGGTGATCGCCAGCTGTGCGCCGGGAATGTTCAGCCGGAAAGGCCAGGCGCCGGTGGAGACGAGCACCGTCTCGGCGGTGCAGCGCTTGCCGTTGGCGAGAGCGATCTGGTGCGGCCCCTCGACGACGGCGCGGCTCTTGTGGATGGCGACCGTCGAGGCGAGGAGGTTGCGCTCGTAGATCTCGGAAAGGCGCTGGATCTCGCGGTTCTTGGCAGCGACGAGGTCGGGCCAGGAGAAGGTCGCGGCCTCGATGCTCCAGCCGTAGCCGAGGGCGTCCTCGAACGCGTCGGCGAAGCGGCTCGCGTAGACGAGCAGCTTCTTGGGCACGCAGCCGCGCAGCACGCAGGTGCCGCCGATCCGCCATTCCTCGGCGATCGCCACTCGGGCGCCGTGGCCCGCGGCGACGCGCGCCGCGCGCACTCCGCCCGAGCCGGCGCCGATCACGAACAGATCGTAGTCGTACCCGGTCATTCTAGCATCCTTCGCACCGGCTATCGGCCGCCGGAACCCTCCCGTCAAGCTGCGGCTCGACAGGCTTCGCACACAGGCTGTAGACTCCGGCCCAGGGCGGGCGTCCAAAATTCGCTCAACCCCCAGGGAGGACTTCATGTTTCGACTTGGCCGAAGCGCGATCGCCGGCATCGGGCTGGCGACGGTGCTGGCGATGCCGGCTCTCGCGCTGGATCTGAAGATCATCGCCCCGGCGGCGCCCGGCGGCGGCTGGGACGGCACGGCGCGGGCCATGCAGACGGCGCTGCAGGCCGACAAGCTCGCCAACGTCCAGGTAGTCAACGTGCCCGGCGCCGGCGGCACGATCGGTCTCGCCCAGTTCGTCAACCAGGCGAAGGGCGACCCGAACCAGCTCATCGTCAGCGGCTATGTGATGGTCGGCGCCATCATCGCCAACAAGGCCGCCGTCACGCTCGACCAGGTGACGCCGATCGCGCGCCTCACCGGCGAGTACAACGTCGTCGTCGTGCCGGCCAACTCGCCGCTGAAGTCGGTCGCCGACCTCGTCCGCGACCTGAAGGCCGATCCAGGCAAGGTCAGCTGGTCCGGCGGCTCGGCCGGCGGCGTCGACCACGTGCTCGCCGGACTGATCGCCAAGGCGGCCGGCGTCGATCCGAGAAAGGTGAACTACATCGCCTTCTCGGGCGGCGGCGAGGCGCTCGCCTCGATGCTCGGCGGCAAGACGACGGTCGGGGTCACGAGCTACAGCGAGGTCGAGAGCCAGGTGAAGGCCGGCAAGCTGCGCGTGCTCGCCGTCTCCTCGCCCGAGCCGCTGCCCGGCGTTGACGCACCGACGCTGAAGCAGGCCGGCCTCGACATCGAGCTGCAGAACTGGCGCATGGTCGCCGCCCCTCCCGGCATCACGCCGGCCCAGAAGGCGGAGCTCGTGAAGGTCGTCGAGACGATGGCCAACTCGAAGACCTGGAAGGATCTCTGCGCGCAGAAGGGCTGGGTCAGCACCTTCCTCGCCGGTCCCGCGCTCGAGGAGCAGCTGAAGAAGGAAATCGCCACGACGACGACCGTCCTCAAGGATCTCGGGCTCGCCACTTGAGTCTCGAGCCTGCCGAAACGCGAAAGGCGCGGCGCCTCGGATGGGGCCCGCGCTTTGTTTGGGGGG
>JAEZCD010000187.1 GCA_023430145.1 Pseudomonadota bacterium | reverse complement strand
GGGTGAGGTGGGGCATGGGTCTCTCTTTTCTTCCCTCTCCCAGGGGGAGAGGGTGCCCGCGAAGCGGGCGGGTGAGGGGATTCGGAGCTTCAGAACAGGCGCCGTAGCGCTCTTCTCTTCCCTCTCCCAGGGGGCCCCAGGGGGAGAGGGTGCCCGCGGAGCGGGCGGCTGAGAGGGTTACGGAGTATCAGACGAGGCGCCGTACCCCCTCATCCGGCCGCGTCGCGGCCACCTTCTCCCCACGGGAGAAGGGAAAAAGAAGAGCTCCCAGCCGTCCCTCTACTTCCGCAGCTGCGCCATCAGCGGCTCGAGCGAGGGCAGGCTCTCGAGATCGCGCACCATGCCGACGACGGTCTCCGTGCGGTCCTTCGGCCAGCCGGCGAAGTCGCAGCAGCCGCGGAACTTGTCCGCCACCTCGTCATAGCTCATCGGGTTGGCGGGGCTGCCCTTGCCGAAATCGGCGCGGCCGGAGACTTTCCGCCCATCTTTCAGCTCGACGTCGATGATGGTCGTCATCTTGTCGTAGCCGGCGGCCTCCGCCACGTCGTCGACGACGAAATCCACCTTCTCGATCATCGCCTGCACGTCCGGCCGCAGCACCGTCTCGTCGGTGAACTCGTGCAGGTTCGCCTTGCCGTCGAGCAGCAGGATCGCCATGCAGAACTCCATCGAGAATTTCGCCTGCAGCTCGTTCTGCGGCCGGTGATGGATCAGCGCGTTCGGCATGTTCTGGTTGGTGCCGACGCGCACGCGGTCGACGTTTTCCGCCTTCAGGCCGTGCTCGCGGATGAGCCGCAGCATTTCCGTCATGCCGGGATGCGTCAGCGAGCCCGAGGGATGCGGCTTGATGGAGATGCCGGGGTCGGCAAAGGTCCAGGGCGCGCCGAGCTTGCCGGCGATGGCGGCGAGGTCGAAGCCGCCGCCGGCGGCGCGGAAGAAGCCGCGCGGCGCCTCGAGGATCTTGTCGGTCGCGGTCCAGCCATAGCTCGCGAACTGCACCGCCACCACGCCGCTCTCCGAGGCCCGGCCGGCATGGAACGGCTTCGTCATCGTGCCGAAATTCTCGCGCAGGCCCGCCGACTGGCTGCCGGCGAGCGACAGCGCGCGGGCGGTGGCCTCGCGGTCGAGGCCTATCAGCCGCGCCGCGGCCGAGGCGGCGGCGAAGGTGCCGCAGGTGGCGGTGGCGTGGAAGCCGGTCTGGTAGTGGCGGGGATCGATCGCCTCGGCGATCTTGCACTCGACCTCGACGCCGAGATGGTAGGCGAGCATCACGGCCCGGCCATCGGCCCCGGTCGCCTCGCCCATCGCCAGCGCCGCCGGCAGCGCCGGCGCGGTCGGGTGGGTGAGGAGGCCGTAGACGCGGTCCTTGGCGACCGCGAGCTGGGTGTCGTCATAATCGTCGGCGTGGATGCCGACGCCGTTGGCGAAGGCGGCGAAGCGCGGCGCAACGCGATAGGCGCTGCCGATCACGGTCGCGGCGCCGGTGCCGAGGTTGAGGTCCGCGAGGTGGCGACGCACGAGCTCGCCGCTTTTCGCCACCGACCCGGAGAGGGCGAGCCCGAGCCCGTCCAGAATCGACTTCTTGCCGAGCGCGACGACGTCCTCCGGAAGGTCGGACGCCTTTGTCCCGCATACGAAATCGGCGACGTAGCGCGTGAGATTGTCTCCGCCGACCTGCACAGCGACGTTCATCGGACCTCTCTGGTGACGCACGAAATCCGGGCAGGAGTGGAATGCCGGTTGCCGATTGTCAACAATTATCAAACCAATGGCGCCCGATGGCGCGCCTTGGTAGAGTTCCGGCGAAGGGATTCCGATGACCTCGCCCGACCTCGACACCGCATTGCAGATCAGGCGCAGCGAGTCGCTCACCTCGCTGATCCGGCGCGAGCTCGAGCGCATGATCGAGCGCGGCGAGCTGTCGGCCGGCGACCGGCTGAACGAGAATGCGCTGGCCGCCCGGCTCGGTGTCAGCCGCGGGCCGATCCGCGAGGCCTGCCGCGGCCTCGAACAGAGCGGCCTCGTCGATGTGATCGTCAACCGCGGCGTCTTCATCCGCGAGGTGTCGAGCCGCGAGGCGGCCGAGCTATACGAGATCCGCGCCAAGCTCTACGGGCTCGCCGGCCGGATCCTGGCGCCGCGCATCACCGCCGAGCAGCTTTCGACGCTGCGGTCGCTCGTCGCCGAGATGGAGGGCGCGGTGGCGACGCGGGACCTCAACCTTTTCTATCCGGCCAACATCCGCTTCCACGAGGCGCTGGTCGCCTTCGCCGGCAATGGCCGGCTGCGCGACGAATGCGCGGCGATCCACCGCGAGATGCACCTGTTCCGCCGCCGCACGCTCGACATGCCGGGCCGCATGGCGAACTCCAATGCCGAGCATCGCGGCATCCTCGATGCGCTCGAGCGCGGCGACGCCACCGCCGCCGAGCAATTGCTCGAGCAGCACGTGCTGACGAGCCGCGAGGCCCTGTTCGGACCGCTCGGCGCCTATCCGGCGCCGGGGGAGTAGCGCCTTTCTATTCCTTATCCCACAGGGAGAAGGTGGCCGCGAAGCGGCCGGATGAGGGGTTACGGCGCTTACCCTGAAGCTCGGTAGCCCCTCACCCGCCCACTTCGCGGGCACCCTCTCCCCATGGGAGAGGGAAGAAAAAGAAAAGCCTCAGTCCAGCTGGCGGTAGAAGCGATAGTCCTCCGGCGCGCCGAAGATGAAGAAGTCGCCGTTCATCACCTCGCCCTCGCGGACGAGGCGGCCGTTGAAGGTCGCCGGCGAGACTTTTCCGGACTTGAAGATCGTCAGGTCGAAGCTGCCGCCGACCTTACAGCCGGCGCTAACGATGAGGCCGCCCGACAGCGCGCCGACCGGCTTCAATGTTTTCGGGTTGAAGCAGCTCGACTGCAGGATGACGCCGTCCTTGCCGAACTCGGTGAGGCAGTAGAGGTCGGCCTGGTCGGTCGCGTGGCCGACCCAGAGGCCCGTGAGAAGCTTGGTCTTGCAGGCCGCCTCGGCGGAGGAGGCGCCGGCGGCGAGCGCGGCGAGGAGCGTGACGGCGGCCAGGGGTCTGTACATGTGAAACCTCCCGCCGCGGCGATCGAAGACGTGCTCCCGCGGCCCGCATGTAGATCGCATGCGCGCCTTACGTTTCGGTGTACTCGCGAAGGAGTCGCGGTGTCTCGCCGGGGGAGTGGCGAAGCCGCAAGGGAACGGCGCAGCATCCCCGCTCGTCATCCTGCGCGAAAGCGCAGGATCCACCTTATGGAAACACGGGGAAAAATGGATCCTGCGC
>JAEZCD010000145.1 GCA_023430145.1 Pseudomonadota bacterium | reverse complement strand
GCGCGCCGCCCCGGAATGACGCTGTCCCACGGCCACTCGCCGGTGCCAAAGAGGCCTACTTCAGCAGCCCCGCCTCCTTGTAGAAGCGCTCGGCGCCCGGGTGCAGCGGCACGCCGAGGCCGGCGAGCGCGTTCGAGGTCTGGATGGCCTTGCCCTTGGCGTGGCCGGAATCTAGGAGCTTGCGCGTGTTGGCGTTCCAGACCGCCTTGGTGATCTCGTAGATCAGCTCGTCCGGCTGCTTGGCCGAGGTCACCCACTGAGCGTTGACGGAGATGGTCTTGGTCTCGCCGACGCCGGCATAGGTGTTCGCGGGCACTGTGTCGGAGGCGAAGAACTTGTAGTCGGCGAGGATCTTCTCGGCCTCCGGGCCGACGATCGGCACGAGCGTGATGCCGGCACCGGAGCTGGCGAGCTCGGAGATGGCGCCGGCCGGGAAGCCGCCGACGAAGAAGAAGGCGTCCATGGCGCCGTCCTTCAGCTTCTCGCCGGCCTGGTTCGGCTTCAGGTACTCGGCCTTCACGTCCTTCTCGGTGAGCCCGTACGCTCCGAGGATGATGCGTGCGTCGACGAGGGTGCCCGAGCCCGGCTCGTCGAGCGAGACGCGCTTGCCCTTCAGGTCGGCGACGCTGTTGATGCCGGCGTCCTTGCGGGCGACGAGGTGGATCGTCTCCGGATAGAGGTTGGCGATCGAGCGCAGCACCTCGATCTTCGGCTTGCCCTCGAAGACGCCGGTGCCGGTATAAGCCCAATAGGCGACGTCCGACTGCGTGAAGCCGGATTCCATCGAGCCGCCCGCGATGGCGTTGATATTGGCGACCGAGCCGTTCGAGGCGACCGCGGTGGCGACGAGCCCCGGGACGCCGCAGCTGCCGCCTTCGGCGCAGGCGCGGCTGCCGGGCGGATTGGAGATCGCGTTGGCCAAAAGGCCGCCGATCGGGAAATAGGTGCCGGCGGTGCCGCCCGTGCCGATGCGGAAGAACTGGATCTGCTGGGCGACCGCTCCGGCCGCGAATGCGATGCCACCGGCGACGAGGGCGAGCGTGGCGAGGCGTCGATCGAGGCGCATGGACGAAACTCCGGTTGTCGGTGTCGGCGGGGATGATTGTGCGCACCGACCGCCGTGGCAACCGGAAATTCGGACGAGAGGGGCCGAGGCCGCCCATCGCTCGCCGCAGAACGCCGGATCCGTCGGCACGTGGCGCCTGGGGATGCCGCGCAGCCGGGTCGCGCCGCGGCGATGGCCTTCGCGGTCGCCGAGGCGTTCCAGATCACCTTCAACGGGTATGCGATGGCGGAAGGCCCACGAATCCGCACGGGCTGAGACCTATGCGGCCGCAGCCGGTCTGCCGATCGCCGGTCGGATCATTTGACGCGTGAGGTTTGGTATACCGGATAACTTATTGAAGCAAATGCAGTATTTTAGGAAATCCGAAGGGACCGCGGGCAGCCGCTGCGGTGCCTCGACCTTGACAGCTCCGGCGAAACCCGGGATAGACCGGCGCATGGAGGGGGGCCGCCGGGAAGGGGCTCTCCGCCTGTGCTTTCCCTATCGCGGCCGCCCTGCCGGCGCCCGACGGCGGGGTGCAAGACTGCGCATCCGAGCCGCGCCGCGCCGCGCTTTGTCTCGTGCCGTATCCGTCGGGCGAGCTCGGCAGAGCCGCCGATCCGGGCGTGGCCCTCCGTCGGGCTGGTTCGGGCACGGGCTTCGGGGTAATGAATCAGGCTCGGTGCCGCGCTGTTGCGCGACTCGGCAGGTGGGATAGTCGCTTTCACCCATGACGCGCGTGCCAATCGCCATCATCGGACGATCCTGCCGCCTGCCCGGCGCCCCGGATGTGGACTCGTTCTGGAAACTGCTCTCCGAGGGCCGCTGCGCCGTCACCTCGATCGACGGCTCGCGCTGGTCGCAAAGGCGCTATCTGCATCCCCGCAAGGGTGAGCCCGGCAAGGCCTATACCTTCGCCGCCGGCGTCGTCGACGACATCTTCGGCTTCGATCCCGGGGTGTTCTCGATCTCGCCGCGCGAGGCCGAACAGATGGATCCGCAGCAGCGGCTGGCGCTGATGCTGGTCTGGGAGGCGCTCGAGGATGCCGGGATCCCGGTCTCGAGCTTCGCCGGCACCGAGACCGGCGTCTTCGTCGGCGCCTCGAGCTTCGACTACAGCCAGCGTGCCACCTACGATTCGGCGAGCGTCGATCCGTACTTCATGCTCGGCAACACGCTGTCGATCGTCTCCAACCGCATCTCCTACGCGTTCGACCTGCGCGGCCCGAGCTTCACCGTCGACACCGCCTGCTCCTCGTCCCTGGTCGCCCTCAACGAGGCGACGGCGGCGATCGATGCCGGGCGCATCGACACGGCGGTCGTCGTCGGCGTCAACGTGCTGACGAGCCCGGGACCTTTCATCGGCTTCGCCCAGGCCTCGATGCTGTCGCCGACCGGCCTCTGCAAGGCCTTCGACGCCTCCGCCGACGGCTATGTCCGCGCCGAGGGCGGCGTCGCCGTGATCATTCGCCGCGCCGACGCCGCGCGCGCCTCCGGCAACCGGGTGCATGCGCGCCTGCTCGGCACCGGGGTCAACTCCGACGGCCGCACCATCGGCATGTCGCTGCCCTCCTCGGAGGCGCAGGCCGACCTGTTGAAGCGCATCTATGGCGAGGCCGGCATCGCGCCGGAGCAGCTCGCCTTCGTCGAGGCGCACGGCACCGGCACCCGCGTCGGCGATCCGGCCGAGGCGCGCGCGGTCGGCAGCGTGCTCGCCGCCGGCCGCTCCGAGCCGCTTCCGATCGGCTCGGCGAAAAGCAATGTCGGCCATCTCGAGCCGGCGGCCGGCCTCGTCGGCACGCTGAAGGCGATGCTGGCGCTCGAGCACGATCTGTTGCCGGCGACGCTGCACATTCGCGAGCTGAACCCGGACATCCCGTTCGACCAGCTCAACCTCGAGGTCGCGCGCGAGGCGGTCGTCCTCGCCAATGGCGGGGTGCCCCGCGCCGCCGGCGTCAACTCCTTCGGCTTCGGCGGCACCAATGCGCATGCCGTGGTGGCCGATCCGGAGCCCGGCGACGTCGTCGTGCCGCTCGCCACGACGCTGAACGGGGAACGGCCGGTCCTGGCGATCTCGGCCCGTAGCCGCGAGGCGCTGATCGCGCTCGCCGGCCGCTACCGCGATCTGCTCGCCGAAAAGGACGAGCAGGAGGCGGCGACGGTCGCGGCCAGTGTCGCCCGCTCCCGCGATCTGCTCAGCCACCGGCTCGTCGTCGAGGGCAACGATCCGAACTCCTGGGCGGCGCGGCTCGCTGCCGTCGCCTCCGGCGAGGAGACCGAGGGCGTCGTCCTCGACTCCGCCGTCGGCCGGGACGTGCCCGTCGCCTTCATGTATTCGGGCAACGGTTCGCAGTGGGCCGGCATGGGGCGGGCGTTCCGGCAGATCAGCCCGGCCTATCGCGAGCGGCTCGCCGAGGTCGACGCGATGTTCGGCCGGCTCGCCGGCTGGTCGGTGAGCGATGCGCTGGGCTCGGACGACCTTCCCGAGAAGCTGAAGCGTGCCGAATACGCGCAGCCGCTGCTGTTCGCGACGCAGATGGCGACCACCGCCGCGCTCGAGGAAGCCGGCGTCGTTCCCTCCATGGTGCTCGGCCACAGCGTCGGCGAGGTGGCGGCGGCGGCGGCGTCGGGCGCGCTGACGATCGAGGACGCGGTCAACGTCATTCACAAGCGCAGCCACCACCAGGAGATCGCCTGGAAGGCCGGCACCATGGCGGCCGTGCTGCTGCCGCTCGAGGAGGCGAAGGCGCTGATCGCCGAGGGCGGTTTCGCCGGAGTGGAGATCGCCGCCGTCAACAGCGGCCGCTCGCTCACCGTCTCCGGCCCGGAGCCCGAGATCAAGGCGCTCGCCAAGCTCGCCCGCACCCGCCGCGTGCCGATGCGGGTGCTCGACCTCGACTATCCGTTCCACACCGCCCTGATCGAGGGCGTGCGCGGCCCGCTGCTCGCCGACCTTTCCGACCTCACGCCGGCCGAGACGATCCTGCCCTTCGTGTCGAGCGTCACCGGGCGGCTCGCCGCCGGCCGCGGCCTCGACGCCGACTACTGGTGGCGGAACGTCCGCGAGCCGGTGCACTTCGCCGATGCCGCGGCCACCGCCATCGCCGAGGGCGCCCGCGTGTTCCTCGAGATCGGCCCGCGCCCGGTACTCCAGACCTATGCCGGCGACGCGCTTGCCGCCGCCGAGGTCTCGGGTGCCGTCATCTCCTGCGACGACCACAACCTGCCGCAGGGTGTCGATCCGGCGCGGCGGGCGCTGGCCCGCGTGCTCGCCAAAGGCGGCGCCGTCGATCGGGCCCGCGTGTTCGGCACCGCCCGCGGCGCGCCGGAGCGGCTGCCGAGCTACCCGTGGCAGAACCGCGATTTCGTCTTCCCGACCAGCAGCGAGTCGTTCCAGCTGTTCCAGGACGAAGGGCACGTGCTGCTCGGCGCCCGCAACCGCGCCGACAGCGCAGAGTGGAACGGCCATCTCGACACCCACCTCGTGCCGTTCCTCGCCGACCACAAGGTCGGCGGCCGCGTCGTGTTGCCGGCGGCGGCGATGATCGAGATGGCGCTGGCCGCCGGCCGCCGCTGGCTCGGCACCGAGACGGTGGAGCTGCAGGACTTCGAGATCCCGCGCGCGCTGGTGCTCGACCAGGAGGTGCTGCGCGAGGTCAAGGTGCGCATCTCGGCCGAGAGCCGGACGCTCGAGATCCTCAGCCGTCCGCGGCTTCGCGAGGAGCAGTGGACGCTGCACGCCTATGGCCGCGTCGCCGCCATCCCGACCCGCGCCGAGCCGCTGCCGAAGCCGTTCGTCGGCGAGGCGAGCGAGACCGTGCCGGCGGACGACCTCTACGCGCTCGCCTTCCGGCACGGACTCGACTACGGCCCGGCCTTCCGCGCCGCGCGCCGCGTCGAGCGCCTCGGCGATTCGACGATCCGCGTCGACATCGAGGGCGAGACTGCCGAGAGCCTTGCGCTCGCCGGCTTCGGCATCGGCCCGGCGGCGCTCGATGCCGCCTTCCACGGCCTCTTCATCCTGTTCGGCCGCGGCGGCGCGCGGGCCGACGTAGCCTATCTGCCGATGCGCTTTGGCGAGGTGCGCCTGCACCGGCCCGGTGTGCCGGTGACGACCGCGCGCATCGACATCAAGCGCGTCTCCCCGCGTACCATCCGCGCCTCGTTCGATCTGCTCGCCGAGGACGGCAGCCTCGTCCTGACGATGGAGGATTGCCGCTTCCGCTCGGCCGTGCTGGCACGTCGCGCCTCGTTCGAGCGGCTGGGCTACCATTACGGCTACGAGCAGCTCGCACCGCCGGTCGACGCGCCGGCCGCGGCGGTGCCGTCGCTGCGGGCGTTGCACCAGGCGGCGGTCCGCGCCGACGTCGCCGCGGAGGCGGCGCC
>JAEZCD010000060.1 GCA_023430145.1 Pseudomonadota bacterium | reverse complement strand
CGAACGCGCAGGACCCATTCTCGGGTGGAAAAAAGAGCTGGATCCTCCGCCTTCGCGGAGGATGACGACCGGAAAGGCATCGCGGAGGATGACGAGCGGCAAGGCATCGCGGTGGCGACGAAGCGTTGCCGCCCTCGCCCTCCCCCTCCTGCTCGCGGCCTGCGACGACCTGCGCACCGACGCCACGACGGTTTTCGTGCTGCACGACATTTCCGGCTCCTACTTCCGCGAGCTGCCGGAAAACCTGCGCGCCAACAAGCAGCTCCTGCTCGGCATGCGGGCCCGCGACCAGATGGCGATCGCGCAGATCGTCGACTGCTCGTTCACCGACCGCGCGGTGATCACCAAGGTCGACATCCCCGACCGGCCATCCGAGCGCAACAACCGCATCACCGGCGTCGCCGGCCAGCTCGACCGCTTCGGCGCCGCGGCGAAGCAGACTTCCTTCACCGACATCCGCGGCGCGCTGCTGCAGGCCGCCGCCGAGCTGCGCGCCTCGAAGGCGTCGCGGCGCCTTCTCGTCGTCTTCTCCGACATGCAGGAGGATCCCTCGCCGAGCTGCCGGCGCGACCCGACAGCGAGGATCGATCTCTCCGGCATCGCCGTCGTCGCCGCCAACGTCGCCAAGCTCGAGGCCGACAACCGCAACCCGCAGGGTTATTTCTCGCGCCTCGAGGGCTGGAAGAATTTCGTCGAGAGCAATGGCGGCCGCTTCGCGGTGGTGTCCGACCCCAAGGAGCTGGCGGAGCTGCTGCACAAGCGCGGGTAACGCCGCGTTAGGCGCGGCCGGTGTCTTTCGGCTGCGGCTTCGGCTCGGGAGATCGGCGCGGATGACGACAGACGACAGAAGCGCCTCCCGCCGGGACTTCCTCGCCGCATCGCTGGCCGCCGCCGTCGCCGCACCGATCGCCGGCCGCGCCGACGCCTCCACCGCCGCCGCGGGATTCGCCGCCCGCGCCATTCCGGCCAAGAGCCTGCCGGTGCCGAGAACCGTCAGCCCGGAGCTGCAGGCGATCATCGCCGCCCCCTACCCGCCGAACTGGGACGTGGTGCCGACGACCGCGGCCGAGTGGCGGCAGCGGGCCGCCGACAGCGCGGCCGAGGTCGCGCCGCTGCTGCCGCCGATCAAGGAGAAGCTCGGGCTCGATGTCCGGCCCGAAAGGATCGCCGGCGTGCCGGTGTTCGTGATCACCCCGAAGGATGTCGCGCCCGAGAACGAGGGACGGCTGCTGATGCATCTGCACGGCGGCGGCTACGTGCTCTTCCCGGGCGAGGCCGGCGCAGGCGAGGGCATGCTGATGGCCGCCTATGGCCGCGTCCGCGTCGTCTCGGTCGACTACCGCATGCCGCCCGACCATCCTTTTCCCGCTGCGCTCGACGATGCCGTTTCCGTCTGGCGGGCGCTCGCCACCGAGCGCGATCCGCGCCGCATGGCGGTGTTCGGCTCCTCGGCCGGCGGCGGCCTGACGCTGGCGCTGATGCTGCGCGCCAAAGCCGAGGGATTGCCGCTGCCCGCCGCGATCGCGCCCGGTACGCCCTGGGCGGACCTCACCGGCGCCGGCGATTCCATCGAGGCCAACGCCTATGTCGACAACGCGCTCGTCGCCGGCACCGGCTGGGCCGGGGCGGCGGCCGCGCACCTCTATGCCGGCGGCCGCGAGCTGACCGACCCGCTCATCTCGCCGATCTTCGGGGATTTTTCCGGCTTGCCGCCGGCGATCCTCACCTCGGGGACGCGGGACCTGTTCCTCAGCAACACGGTCCGCGTGCACCGAAAGCTCCGGCAGGCCGGCGTCGATGCGGCACTGCAGGTGTTCGAGGGCCAGAGCCACGGCCAGTACATGTTCCCCTTCGTGCCCGAGAGCGAGGAGGCGTTTTCGGAGATCGCCGCGTTCTTCGCCGCGCGGCTGGCGGTGTAGGCGCAAAGCGGCTGGCGCAAGGGCGAAGGCACGAAGCTCCCGCCAACAGGATTTGCGAAGACCTCTCCGCTCGTCTTCCTGCGGCTCGACCGCAGGATCCATCTTCTCTTCGGGGTGAGAAGAATAGATGGATCCTGCGCTTTCGCGCAGGATGAAGAGCGGATGTGCTCACGCAGGCGACGAGGGGGGAAGCCCGCGCGGAGGGGTGAGAACCGCATCTCCGAGCCGCCCCTACCGCTGCGCGAAAGCCGCGACCGGCAGCCGAACCAAGGTCGACGTTGCGCCGCTGCGCTGCTCGATGGTGACGGTGCGCGTCGCTTCGGCCCGCGCCGCCAGCCGATCGCCGCGCGAGGCGCGCTCCGGTGACGTCGCGACGACCATCGCGCCGCTCGCGAGGGCGGCGAGGGAAACGGCGGCGGCGGCGCGAAGGATCATCGGAGCTCTCCCGTCCGGTCGGTCTTTTCTGGCTGCTTCGATTAAAAAGACGATCCGAGGCCGGCGCGCCCGACATCGTCCGCCAGATTCTCGTCATGCACGGCTCGGCGCCGCGCTTTTCGCTCTCGATCGCGAGAGCTTCATCCCCCGGCGGCGGCCGAGATCGGCTGGAACATGCGCCGATACTGGCCCGGCGTCAGTCCGCAGGAGCGCTTGAAGAGGCGGCCGAAGAAGGCGGGGTTCTCGTAGCCGACCTCCGCCGCGATCGTCTCGAAGGGTGCCTGGCCGGTCTCGAGCAGGCGCTTGGCCTCCTCGACCCGCAAATTGTGCACGTAGTCGATCAGGGCCGCACCGGTTGCCGTCTTGAACCTGCGTTTGAGGCTGCGCTCGGGAATTCCGCACGCGGCGACGACCCCGGCGACCGGGTGTTCGTCCCGGAAATGCTTGGTGAGCCACTCCTCCGCTCGGCGGACCACGGCATCGGCGTGCGGCTGGCGGCGGACGAGGCTCGCATAGGGCCGCTGCCCCTCGCTGTGCCACTTCATGAGATAGACTTTCGCGACGCGCAGCGCCTCGCCCGGGCTGCAGTGGCGGGCGATGATGTGGATGGCGAGGTCGTGCCACGAGGTGGTGCCGCCCGCCGTGACGATCCGGCCGGCCGGATCGGCGAAGGCGAGGCTCGGCGCCGGCAGGAACCGCACCTTCGGGAAGCGCCGCCGGAACAGATCCTCGTAGGCCCAGTGCGAGGTCGCCTCGCGCCCGTCGAGCAGGCCGGTCGCGGCGAGGAGGACGGCGCCCGAGCAGGCCGCATAGATGGCGCTGCCGCCGCGGTAGCGCTCGCAGATCCAGGCGCGGATCTCGCGATGGCGGTCGCGCAGATCATCGTCGGGCGCGAGCCATATCTCGGGAATGACGATGATGTCGGCGTGGGCCGCCTCGCCGATCGCGAGGTCGGGCGTGACCGGGATGCCGTTGCCGCAGCGGAAGGAGCCGGGCTCCGCAGCGACGATCCGCGGGCGGATCAGGACGCCGGCCGCCGATGCCGCGGGCGGACCGTCGGAAGCTTCGCCGACGAGCGCATTCCAGAGCGTGCCGGCGGCGGCGAGCACGTCGACCATGCCGTAGAGAGCCGACCCTGCCGTCTCGGGCAGCGCCAGCACCAGCGCGTCGACCGTGCGGGACGAGGTCATGCGTCATGATGGCACGAACGGATGTTTTCTGTCGAAGTCCGCGCTGATGCCGCGGGAAGACGTTCCCTAGAGTTCGGACATGCCCGACCGACAGCCGTCGGTCCCCTCGAACCGAAAGGGAAAAGCCATGTCCACGATGCAAGCCGCCGTCCGCGCGCCGGAGATCATGAACGGCCTCGACCGGCAGGCCGCCTTCGCCACCATCGACGCCATCAAGGCCGAGCCGGGGCTCGGACGCTTCCAGTTCCGCGCCCGCAACCGCTGGATCGACGGCGGCGAGAACGTCTCGACCATCCGCGACTTCTACGGCGCCGGCCGCGAGGACAGCTCGCGCAAGGCGGATTTCGTCTTCACCAACGGCGAGCCGCCCGTCCTGCTCGGCAACAACGAGGGCGCCAACCCGGTCGAGTTCCTGCTGCACGCGCTCGCCGGCTGCGTGACGACGACGACGGTGCTGCACGCGACCGCCCGCGGCATCATCATCCGCCGCCTCGACACCGAGCTCGACGGCGACCTCGACGTGCGCGGCCTGCTCGGCCTCGATCCCGACGTCTCGCCGGGCTACGAGCGCATCCGCATCCGCATGCACATCGAGGCCGATTGCACCGATGCCGAGCTCGACGAGCTGCTCTCGGTCGCCCAGGCGCATTCGCCGGTCTGCAACACGGTCTGCCGGCCGGTGCCGGTGGAGATCGCGCGGGTGCGCCCTGCCGCGAAGTAGAGCCGCCGCCCGCGGGGCCTTCGGGCCGGCCGGACCCGGCGTGAAAGGTCCCTCCTTCGTCGTCCTGCGGCTCGACCGCGGGACGACGAGCCAGCGCGAGGGAGCATCCCGCTTATACCGGCGAGGGTCGGTGGTGCGAGCCCGTCACCGCCCACCAGACGATCGGCGATGGTAAGCCGCGCGGCACGGCTACGGAGCGAGGGGAGGACCGTGCATCGGCCGCCGTGCGGCCGCATAATGAGAGATACATTCTCGCCGCGGCCTTCTCTACGACCGCAACTTCGCTTCTCCATGGGGCCGCCACGCGAACATGTATCACCCTGCGGTCGGGAAGCCGTGATGCGGGCACCCGTTGTCTTCTGGCTCACCATCGTCCTCGCGAGCGGCACCGCCGGCGCCGTCTATGGCGTGGTTCTCGACGACGACGAATCCCTGATCAGGGGCGCCGTTTTCGGTGTCTTCATCGGCCTGATCGTCACGCTGCACGAGCGCGGCCTCTTGCTCGGAGATTTGCGCGAGGCGATCCGAAGGCTGCCGACTCTGCCCTACTTCGTGGCTGCCGAGGCCGTGCTGCTCTGTCTCGTCCTGCTCGGCATGCTGGGCGCCGGCTCGCTCTCCTGGCTCGCGGGCCTCGGACCCGAGACGCTTCGCCAGTCGATCGTCCCCTCCGAGAGCTCCATCGCCTATTCGCTTCTCGTTTGTGCGGGCTTCATCTTCGTGCTCCGCGTGCGCGATCTCCTGGGTGCGGAGATTTTCGCCAATCTGATGCTCGGACGCTATCGTCGTCCGGTCAGCGAAGAGCGCGTCTTCCTGTTTCTCGATCTCGTCGGCTCGACCGCCTATGCGGAGAAGCACGGCGACCTCGCCGCGCAGGAGCTGTTGAAGGCGGTCTTCGCCGCGATCGCCGAGCCGGTGCGGCGGCATCGTGGCCAGATCGACGACTATGTCGGCGACCAGATCATCGTCTCGTGGCCGTTCGCGCGCGGCGTGGACGAGGCGCGGTGCGTCGCCTGCAGCTTCGCCGTCCAGGCGGCGCTGTCGCGCCGTGCCGAGTGGTGGCTCTCGCGTTTCGGGCTCATCCCGAAATTGCGCTCGGCCCTGCACGGCGGCAGCGTCGTCACCGCGGAAGTCGGCGTCGACCGGCACAAGATCGCCTATTTCGGCGACGTCATGAACGCCACTGCGCGTCTCGAGGGGCTCTGCCGGGAAACCGGGATCGCGGTCCTGATCTCCGATGCCGTGCTGTCGCGGATCGCGGCCCTGCCGCCTGGCATCGCTGCCGAGCCGCTCGGACAGCATCACCTGCGCGGTCGCACCGGATCGATGACCGTCCATGCGCTTCTCGAGACGCAGGCCGGCGACGGAACAAGCGCCGCGCCTCGACGCCGGCGAGCCTCCTTCGCGGACCGCCCTGCCGAAGCGCGAGCGCAGGCCCTGCTGCCGATCGCGCGATCGGAGTGACGGCCGAGCGCACGCCGGCACTCGGCGGACCGGCGGTTCGTGTCGACAATAGTGGCGGGCCCGGTGGTCCGGGCCCTGAACCGCCCCTCAGGGCGCCAGCTTGGCGAGCTCCTCGCGGCCGCGGATCATGTCGTCGAGGGTGCCGAAGGCGACCATGTAGTGGCCCGTGAAGCCGCGCTTCTCCAGCTCGGCGAACAGGTGGCGAAAATCGAAGTCGCCCTTGCCCGGATAGAGGTGCTCCTCCTTGCCGTTGCGCCAACAGTCGGCGAGCCGCACCTCGTCGCAGCGCTTGATGTCGAAGGCGTCGAGGAACGCGTCGACCCCGTCCTCGACGATGTGCGCGTGGTTGGCCGTGAAGGCCCAGCGCAGGTTCGGCGAGGTGAGGCGATCGAAATAGTACTTCGTCTCCTCCACATTGTGCGCGAGGTAGTGGACCTCGGCGTCGTCCGGCTCCCAGTTCATATTCTCGAGCAGCACCGTGATGCCGAGCTTCTCGCCGTAGTCGGCGAGGCGCTTCAGGCGCTCGAGCCCGGCCTCCATGCGCATCTGCACGTCCGAGGTGAAGTGGTAGCCGGCATGGACGACGATCCACTCGCCGCCGAGCTTTTTGCAGGCGTCCATGTGGCCCTTGAGATAGGCCTCGACGCCGTCGCGCACATGCGGGGCGACCTCCGCCATGTTCACGGCCGACATGGTGTGCACGCCGACATGGATGCCGTGCCGGTCGCACATGTCGCGGATGCCCTTGATGCGCTCGGGCGTCAGCGTCTCGATGGCGTTCGGGGCGACGTCGATCTTCAGGTCGAGATAGCGGACGCCGTGCTCGGCAGCGGCGGCGAGGCCGTCCTCGATCTTGTTGCGCTGGCCGAGGTCGACGCCGATGCGCTCGCGGAAGTCCATTGCTCTCTATCCGATCGTCAGGGGTTATTCAGGGGATCCGCCCCGCCGCGGGGGGCGGGGGGGCGGCCTCGTTCACGCGGCTCAGCCGATCACTGCACCATGCCGAGAGCCTTGAGGGCGGCGGTGGCGCTCTCCTGGTTCTCCTTGACGTAGGCGGTGTACTCGGCCCGGTTCTTGTACATGTCGAGCCAGCCGCGCTGCTTCAGGATCTCCTGCCAGCGAGCGCTCTTGACGAGCTTGGCGAAGACCTCGTCGAGCGCCTTCAGCTGCTCCTCGGTGAGGCTCTTGTGCGCCGAGATGCCGCGCCAGTTGGCGAAGACGAGCGGAACGCCCTCTTCGGTGAAGGTCGGGGCATCAATGCCCGGGAGCCGGGTCGGCGCGCCGACGGCGATCACCTTCAGCTGGCCCGACTCGACCTGCTGGGCGAAGTCCTGGTAGCCGCCGGCGCCGATGTCGACCTGGCCGCCCATCACGGCGATGACGACGTCGCCAGTGTTCTCGTGCGGCACGAAATTCATCTTCTTGGCGTCGAGGCCGGCGAGCCGCAGGATGTTGGCCATGAAGACATGATCGGTGGCACCCGGCGAGCCGCCGGCCCAGGTCACCGAGCCCGGGTCCTTCTTGTAGGCCTCGAGCAGGTCCTTGACCGTGTTGTACTTGGAGTCCTTCTTGGCGACGATCACCTCCCACTCGCCGGCGAGCAGCGCCAGCGGCTGCACGTCGTTGATCGAGACGGGCGTCTTGTTCGATATCGGGAACAGGATGTGGCCGGCGCCCTGCGTCAGCACGGCGTTGCCGTTGCCCTTCTTGGAGGACACGAACTGCGCGAAGGACACCATGCCGCCGCCGCCGGCGATGTTGACCACCTGCACGTTCTTGACGATGCCCTCCTTCTGCAGCGCCTCGGCGACCGCGCGGGCGACCTGGTCCTGGCCGCTGCCGGGGCCGCCGGGGGCGGTCATCTCGAGGCGGTCCATGGCGAGGGCCGCCGTCGCCGACACGGCGAGCGCGGCGACCGCGCCGAGCACCGAAAGCTTCAGTCGATTGGACATTTCCATCCTCCTCGGGGGGTAGATTTCTCTTCTGGGTTGACGGACGCGACCTACGGCGCGGCCGGCGTTGCGGGAGCTGTCTCCCGCGATCCACGACGATCGCCTGCACGAGGCAGATCCTGCCCGGCGCCTTGCGCGGCCTCTGCGGCCGCGACGAGCGTGCGGGCAGCGTCATGGAAGCTCTCCTCCCGGGCCCGATCGCGATCGAGGCCGACGAGGTCGTAATAGGCGTCGAGCGGCATCAGCTCGTCATCGAGGCCGTCGAGGGAGTTGGTGCGCCGCAGCGCGCCGAGCACGCGCGCCACGTTGCGGGCGGCGGCGAAGAGCGAGATCGTCGGCAGCGTCACTCCGGCGACGCCGAGCGCCTCGAGGTCGGCGATGTCGAGGCGCCGCTTCCCGGCCGCCTGCGACAGGATGGCGATGAACGGGCACGGCACCTCGGCGATCACCCGGGCGATCGCCTCCGGCGTGTCGACGCCCTGCGGGCGGCCGAGATCGGCGCCGGCCTCCAGGTACAGCCGGGCGCGCCAGATGGCGTCGTCGAGCCCGGTGACGCCGGCCGCATCGGTGCGGGCGATGATCACCATGTCCGGATCGGTGCGGGCGTCGACCGCGGCCTTGATCTTGGCCACCATCTGCTCGGCCGGCACTACCTCCTTGCCGGCGAGGTAGCCGCAGCGGTTCGGGAAGACCTGGTCGCTGATCATGAGGCCTGCGACGCCGGCGGCCTCGAAGGCGCGCACCGTCCGCTGCACGTTGTGGACGTCGCCGAAGCCGGTGTCGGCGTCGACCGTCACCGGAATCTCGACCGCGCCGCAGATGCGGGCGTAGTGGTCGGCGTAGTCGCGCATGTTCGACTGGCCGATGTCGGCGCCGGCCAGCATCGAGCCGATCGCCGCATTGCCGCCGGCGACGAGGGCGGAAAAGCCGGCCCGTTCGGCGATGCGCGCCGACAGCCCGTCATAGACGCCCGGCAGCACGAGGATGCCGGGCGCCGTGATCAGCTCGCGATAGCGGCGGCGGACGCTCATCGCCGGCCTCCCTTCACCGCGCCGGGACCGGCTCGGCGCTGCGCCGGCGCCAGACCTTCAGCACGATCGGCCCGATCAGCAGCGCCGCCGCCATCAGCAGCAGCGTCAGCGAGATCGGCCGCGTCACGAAGACCGAGAAGTCGCCCTGGCTGATGCCGAGCGAGCGGCGCATCATCGCCTCCAGCATCGGCCCGAGGATGAAGCCGAGCACGCAGGGGATGATCGGCACGCTCATCACCCGCATGCCGAAGCCGAGCATGCCGATGATCCACAAGAGGCCGATGTCGACGGCGTTGTTGTTCAGCGTGATGGCGCCGAGCGAGGCGAAGGTCAGGATGCCCGCATAGAGCCAGGGTTTCGGGATGGTCAGCAGCCGCACCCAGATGCCGACCAGCGGCAGATTGAGCAGCAGCAGCAGCACGTTGCCGATGTAGAGGCTGGCGATCATGCCCCAGACGAGCTCGGGGTTGGATTCGAACAGCAGCGGCCCGGGGCGCAGACCGTATTGCTGGAAGGCGGCGAGCAGGATGGCGGCGGTGGCCGAGGTCGGCAGGCCGAGCGCCAGCAGCGGCGCCAGCGCGCCGGCGGCGGAGGCGTTGTTGGCCGCCTCGGGGCCGGCGACGCCCTCGATGGCGCCGTGTCCGAACTCCTCCGGATGCTTCGAGAGCCGCCTCTCGGTGGCGTAGGACAGCATCGTCGGCACCTCGGCGCCGCCCGCCGGCAGGGCGCCGATCGGGAAGCCGAAGGCGGCACCGCGCAGCCAGGCGGGCCACGACCGGCGCCAGTCCTCGCGGGTCATCCACAGCGAGCCTTTGATGGCCAGCACCTGCTCGCGCAGATTGCTGTCGCGCGAGGCGAGGAACAGCGTCTCGCCGACCGCGAACAGGCCGACGGCGACGATCGTCGTGTCGATTCCGTCGAGCAGCTCGAGGATGCCGAAGGTGAAGCGCGGCTGGCCGTTCTGCGGGTCCATGCCGACCGAGCCGAGCAGCAGGCCGAGGCAGAGGCTGGCGAGCCCTTTTGCTGCCGAGCCGCTGATCACCGCCGTGACCGCCGCGAGGGCCAGCACCATCAGCGAGAAATATTCCGGCGCGCCGAGCATCAGCGCCACCTTCACCATCAGCGGCGCGACGAAGGTGAGCGCGATCGTGCCGAGCGTGCCGGCGATGAAGGAGCCGATCGCCGCCGTCGCCAGCGCCGGCGCGCCACGGCCCCTGCGGGCCATGGCGTTGCCCTCGACGGCCGTCATCATGGCGCCGGGCTCGCCGGGCGTGTTGAGCAGGATGGAGGCCGTCGAGCCGCCGTATTGCGAGCCGTAATAGATGCCGGCGAACATGATGAACGCCGCCGTCGGATGGACGGTGTAGGTCAGCGGCAGCAGCAGGGCGACGGTGGTCGACGGCCCGAGGCCGGGCAGCGCGCCGATGGCGGTGCCGATGGTGACGCCGACGACGGCCCACATGAGATTATAGGGCGTGGCGGCGACGACAAAGCCGTTGGCGAGGTCGGCGAGGGTTTCCATGGCGACGTTCCGGCTCGCTCAGCCTGCCGGCGCCGCAGGCGGCTGGTCTGCCGACGGCAGCAGGGGCTCGACCCAGGTGCCGATCGGCAGGTTGAGCCCGAGCCCCTTGTTGAAGAGCAGGAAGGTGCCGACGGCGACCGCCAGCCCGAGGCCGAGGCTCACCAGGATCTGCCGGCTGCCGAAGGCCCAGGCGATGATCGCGAAGCTCAACGTGGCAACCGGGATCCAGCCGACCTGCACGATGACGAACATCTGCACGAGCAGCGTCGCTGAGATGGCGACGATCGACAGCCAGTCGTGCCGCTGCGACTTCTCCCGCCCGGAGCCGCGCGCGCGCTCGGTCATGATGATCGAGACGCCGCTGATGAAGAACCCGACGGCGATGATGTAAGGGAAGGTGCGCGGTCCGACATTGTCGTAGCCGAAGCCGATCGGAACCGTCAGGGCCTGCTGGACCACGCCGGCCGCAAGGACGATGAGGCCGGCACCGAGGCCGATCTCGCGCAGGTTCGTCGTGCGGCGATCCATGTTCCCTCCTGTCGGCCGACCCTGAATTATGAATGCAAAGTTCGCAAGCAAGCCGGGGTTGCGGTAGTGTGAAAGACGATTTCGTATGAAAGTTCAGGCGGCCTGTCCACGCCGCCGCCCGACTCCGGTGGCGAGGGGCCCTACTCGGCCGCCTTGGAGCCCTTCGCGCGTGGATCGTAAAGACCGATCGACTGCTCGTATTTCGCCAGATCGTCGGGATTGAGGAACGCCCGCTCGATCTCGAGCAGTTTGGGGAAGCCGGTCAGCTCCAGGAAGCCGAAGATGCCGATCGGATGCTGCTTGTTCTTCTGGGTGAACTCGTTGAAGACGTCGATGCCGCCGGACTTCAGCTTGGTGAGGAAGTCGTACATCATGATCTGCGCGACTTTCGAGATCGAGACGTCGACGAGCGCGATGCCGAACTCCTGGAACTCTGCCTGCGTGATCGGCGGGTCGATGCCGCTGATGTTGAGCTGCATGACGGCCTCCGGGAACGCCCGCCGGACGGTGGCGATCTCCTCGCGCGATTGCAGTGCAGTGATCATCAGCATGTCGACGCCGGCCTTCAGATAGGCCTCGCAGCGGCGCAGCACCTCGTCCATGCCGCCGCCGACGCAGGCCCGCGAGTCGGTACGGGCCATGATCACGACATCGGGATCGAGGTCGGCGCGCACCGCCAGCGCCGCGCGCAGCTTGCCGACCACGTCGGCCGTCGGGATGATCTCGAGGCCCTTGGTGAAGCCGCAGCGCTTGGGAAAGACCTGGTCCTCGATGAACAGGCCAGCGACGCCTGCATCGATCATGTCGCTGACGGCGCGCGTGGCGTTCAGCACATTGCCGAAGCCGGTCTCGCAATCGGCCATCACCGGGATCGACACCGCCTGGCAGATGTGGCGGGCATTGTCGATGACCTCGGACATGGTCATCAGGCCGGCATCCGGCAGGCCGAGAATGTGCGCGGAGGCCTGCGAGCCGGACAGGGCGAAGACCTTGAATCCGGTCGCCTCGGCGAGTTGCGCGTGGTGGCAGGTGGCGCCGCCGATCGAGACGATCGGCCAGTTTTCCTCGCGCAGCAGGCGGCGGAGCTCCGTGCTCGGCCTGCCCTCGATCTGCCGTGGCCTGAGGCGCATGGCGCAGTTCCCTCCCTTGACTTCGGGTCTCGTCCGCCCGCACTCGATGGCGGCGGCGCGGCGAGAGTCCTCGAGCCTTTGTGGCCAACCTAGCGGCGGGCCGATGCAAGTCAATTCGGCCTGCACCTCGAAAGCACGGCAAAATCAATCACCTACGCACTTCCAGGTAGTAACCGCAGAGCCTTTGGACGCCTCGGTATACCGAGGTGTCCCAGGGTTGCGCAAGTCCGGGGGAGACGCATGAGCACGGAAATTCCCGTTCGCCGGCTGGGCAGGAGCGGCCTCGTCGTGTCACGCCTGACGCTCGGCACGATGATCTTCGGCGACCGCACCGACGAGGCGGAGGCGCGGCGCATCTTTGCCGAAGCGGCCGAGGCCGGCCTCAATTTCGTCGACACCGCGGATTCTTACGCGGGCGGCCGGTCGGAGGAGATCACCGGCCGGCTGATCGCCGGCGACCGCAACCGCTTCGTGCTGGCGACCAAGATCGCCAATCCGCAAGGGCCCGGGCCGAACCAGCGCGGCCTGTCGCGCAAGTGGATTCTCGAGGAGGTCCCGAACAGTCTCCGGCGGCTCGGCACCGACTTCGTCGACATCCTCTATTTGCACACCGATGATCTCGGCACGCCGCTCGAGGAGACGGTGCGCGCGATGGCGGATATTCAGCGTGCCGGCATGATCCGCTATTTCGGCCTGTCCAACTTCGCCTCCTGGCGCCTCGCGCGCATCTGCGCCATCTGCGATGCGGAGGGCATCGACCGGCCGATCGTCAGCCAGCCGCTCTACCATGCGCTGAACCGAACGGCGGAGATCGAGCAGATCCCGGCCTGCGCCGCGCTCGGCCTCGGCGTCGTGCCCTACAGCCCGACGGCGCGCGGCGTGCTCTCGGGAAAGTACGT
>JAEZCD010000402.1 GCA_023430145.1 Pseudomonadota bacterium | reverse complement strand
GTGCCGTCCCAGTTGCCGCGCTTGAGGGCGCCCTGAAGACCGAAGTCGTGGAAGCCGTAGAGATTGGTGAAGATGCGGTCCTTGTCGGCGAGCATGGGCCTCACTCCTCCGGATCGCGCACGCCGGTGCCGGTCTTCACCGGCTCACGGTCGGAACCTGTAACGGACGGGCTGGAGGCCTGCGCCTCCGCGGCGATGGCCTCGCGCTTGTCGCGGGTGTCGGCGCCGTCGGCCGACTTTTACTGGGCTGCCGCGGTGGCGCCCAGGGGATCGGCCGGGCTCTCCGACGCCGCGCGGGCGCGGCCGGCGGAAAGGAGATCCGGCGTCTCGGTGCCACCACCGCCAGCGGCGGGCACGGTGGCCTTGAAATCATAGAGCGCGGGATCGAGCAGCACGCGCGGGCCGCCCTCCGGCTCGGAGCCCTTGCGGGAATTCTGCGGGCCCACGCTCACCGGACGGCCGGCGGCGAGATCGTCGAGCAGCTTCTCGAAGTTCTCGGGGGTCAGGTCTTCGTAATAATCGTCGTTGATCTGCACCATGGGCGCGTTCGTGCAGGCGCCGAGGCATTCAACCTCGAGCCAGGAGAAGGTGCCGTCGGCGGAAACGTGCCGCTCGTGGCCGATCTTCTTCTCGCAGACGTGCTTGATGGCTTCCGCGCCGCGCAGCATGCAGGGCGTGGTGCCGCACAGCTGGACGAAATACTTCCCCACCGGCTCAAGGTTGAACATGGTGTAGAAGGTGGCGATCTCCAGCACGCGGATGTTCGCCATGCCGAGGCGATCGGCGACCGCGCGGATGGCGGGTTCGGGCAGCCAGCCGCCGGCAGCCTTCTGGGTTTCCCACAGCAAGGGCACCACGGCGCTGGCCTGCCGGCCTTCCGGATACTTGGCGATCAGCTTCTGCGCGATGGCCTCAAGCTCCGGCGTGAAGCTGAAGCTCTCGGGCTGCTCGGCGGCGAGGCGGCGGACGGACATGGTTCAGATCCCGGAAGAAGCCGCGCGCAGGCGCGCCGGCATCGGGCAAAGGGCGAGAGGAAGGCGGGCCATCAGCGGTCCACCTCCCCGAACACGATGTCGAGCGAGCCGAGCACCGCGGAAACGTCGGCCAGCATGTGGCCGCGATTGAGGAAGTCCATGGCTTGCAAGTGCGCGAAGCCCGGAGCGCGGATCTTGCAGCGGTACGGCTTGTTGGTGCCGTCCGAGACCAGATACACGCCGAACTCGCCCTTGGGCGCTTCCACCGCGGCATACACGTCGCCTTCCGGCACGTGGAAGCCCTCGGTGTAGAGCTTGAAGTGGTGGATGAGCGCTTCCATGGAGCGCTTCATCTCGCCCCGCTTCGGCGGCACGATCTTGTTGTCCGTGGTGGAGACGGGACCGCTCTCCTTCAGCAGGCGCTCGACGCACTGCTTCATGATGTAGGTCGACTGGCGCATCTCCTCCATGCGGACGAGATAGCGGTCGTAGCAGTCGCCGTGCTTGCCCACCGGAATGTCGAAATCGAGTTCCGAATAACACTCGTAGGGCTGCGCGCGGCGCAGGTCCCACGCCGCGCCGGAGCCGCGCAGCACCGGGCCGGAGAAGCCCCAGGACAGCGCCTCGTCCACCGACACGATGCCGATGTCCACGGTACGCTGCTTGAAGATGCGGTTGTTAGTGACGAGGGCGTCGAGGTCCGCCACCAGCTTCAGGAACGGGTCGCAGAAGGCGCCGATGTCTTCCACCAGCTGCCGGGGCAGGTCCTGATGGACGCCGCCGGGCCGGAAATAGGCGGCATGCATGCGGCTGCCGGAGGCGCGCTCATAGAAGATCATGAGCTTCTCGCGCTCCTCGAAGCCCCACAGCGGCGGGGTCAGCGCGCCCACGTCCATGGCGAACGTGGTGACGTTGAGGAGGTGGGAGAGCAGGCGCCCGATCTCGGAATAGAGCACGCGGATGAGCTGGCCGCGCTTGGGCACCTCGATGCCCAGCAGCTTCTCGACCGCGAGGCAGTAGGCATGCTCCTGGTTCATCGGCGCGCAATAGTCGAGCCGGTCGAAATAGGGCACGGCCTGAAGGTAGGTCTTGGCCTCGATCAGCTTCTCGGTGCCGCGGTGCAGGAGGCCGATGTGCGGGTCCACCCGCTCCACCACCTCGCCGTCCAGCTCCAGCACAAGGCGCAGCACGCCGTGCGCCGCAGGATGCTGCGGGCCGAAATTGATCTGGAAGTTGCGGACCTTGTCCGCGGGCTTCATCTCGTCGGCGACATCAACCATGAGACGCTCCCTCACCCGGCCTTGGGCGGCGCGGGCGGCTGGCCCGAGGCCTTCTCGTCACCGGGCAGGACGTATTCGACGCCCTCCCACGGCGAGAGGAAGTCGAAGTTCCGGAACTCCTGCGGCAGGCGGACCGGCTCGTAGACCACGCGCTTCTGGGCGTCGTCGTAGCGCACCTCCACGAAGCCAGTGGTCGGGAAGTCCTTGCGCAGGGGGTGGCCGTCGAAGCCGTAGTCCGTCAGCAGACGGCGCAGCTCGGGGTGGCCGGTGAACAGGATGCCGTACATGTCGTAGGCTTCCCGCTCGAACCAGTTGGCACCGGGGAAGACGCCGGTGATGGAGGGCACCGGGGTGTCCTCGTCGGTGGCGACCTTGAGGCGGATGCGGGCGTTCTGCTTCACGGAAAGCAGGTGGTACACCACGTCGAACCGCTTCTCGCGGGCCGGATAGTCCACGCCGCACACGTCCACGATGCACGTGAACTGGCAGGCCGGATCATCCCGGAGGAAGGTCACCGCCTTGACGATCTGCGACGGCTCGATGAGCAACGCCAGCTCGCCATAGGCGATCTCGGTGCCGATCACCACGCCCGGCAGGGCGCCCGATACGTGGGCGGCGAGGTCGTTGAGGGTCTCGTCCATCACACCGGCTCCCGATCAGCGCTCGATGGTGCCGACGCGGCGGATCTTCTTCTGCAGCAGCAGGATGCCGTAGAGCAGCGCTTCCGCGGTGGGCGGGCAGCCCGGCACGTAGATGTCCACCGGCACGATGCGATCGCAGCCGCGCACCACCGAATAGGAGAAGTGGTAGTAGCCGCCGCCATTGGCGCAGGAGCCCATGGAGATGACGTAACGCGGCTCCGGCATCTGGTCGTAGACCTTGCGCAGGGCCGGGGCCATCTTGTTGGTCAGCGTGCCGGCGACGATCATCACGTCCGACTGGCGCGGCGAGGCGCGCGGCGCGAAGCCGAAGCGCTCGGCGTCGTAGCGCGGCATGGACATCTGCATCATCTCGACCGCGCAGCAGGCGAGGCCGAACGTCATCCACATCAAGGAGCCGGTACGGGCCCAGGTGATGAGGTCGTCGGCGGCGGCGACGACGAAGCCCTTGTCCGACAGGTCCTGCCGGATGCCGCCGAAGAAGGCGTCGTTCTCGCCGACCGGCTTGCCGGTCGACGGATCGAGGATGCCGCGCGGAGCCGGGGCGACGACGGGAGCGGTCAATCCCATTCCAGCGCTCCCTTGCGCCACTCGTAGATGAAGCCGACCGTCAACACGCCGAGGAACACCATCATCGACCAGAAGCCGAACAGGCCGACATCCTTGAACGCCACCGCCCAGGGGAACAGGAAGGCGACCTCCAGATCGAAGATGATGAACAGGATGGCGACGAGATAGAAGCGCACGTCGAACTTCATGCGCGCATCGTCGAAGGCGTTGAAGCCGCACTCGTAGGCGGACAGCTTCTCCGGATCGGGATTGGAATAGGCGACGAGGAACGGCGCGACCAGCATGGCGAGGCCGAGAGCCGCCGCGACGCCGATGAAGATGGCGAGCGGCAGGTAGTCCGTTACGAGTTCGCTCACCATGGTGTCGCGCCTTCACCGCGGAGTTCCGAGCCGTGCTGAACGGCGCCTCGGCAGGGAACTTCGCGCGTCGGAAAACCGGGAGTGGCAGCCGATATATAGGTGCGACGCTTAGCGGAGGGAACCGGGGGAGGCAAGGTGGGCGCGGCCAATTGTCCGGAACGATTACAGTTCCAGCGCGGGAGGATTTCCCGCTTTGGTATCAGAGGCTTCGGAGGGTGATACGGTGATACGCACGGGCATCGGCGGCTGGACTTTCGCGCCCTGGAGGGGGGCCTTCTACCCCGAAGGGCTGAAGCATGCCGAGGAGCTCGCCTATGCGAGCCGCCGCCTCGGCTCGATCGAGATCAACGGCACCTTCTATCGCACGCAGTCGCCGGCGAGCTTCGCCAAATGGGCGGCCGAGACCCCCGACGATTTCGTCTTTTCGCTGAAAGGCGGCCGCGTCGTCACCAACCGGCGCGACCTTTCCGAGGCGGGCACCTCGATCGAGCGCTTCGTGCAGAGCGGCATCGCGGAACTGGGGAGCAAGCTCGGGCCGATTCTCTGGCAGTTCGCGGCGACGAAGAAGTTCTCCGCCGACGAGCTGAAGGCGTTCCTCGCCCTACTGCCCCCCTCGGTCGGCGGGCTGCGCCTGCGCCACGCCGTCGAGGCGACGCATCCGAGCTTCCGGGAGCCGCCGGCGATCGAGATCTTTCGCAACGCGGGAGTGGCCTTCGCGCTCGTCCATTCGGGTGAAGGCCCCGAGCCGCACGCCGATGTGACCGCCGATTTCGTCTACGCGCGGCTGAAGGGCGGCACCGAGGAGGAGCCGACCTGCTATCCGGATGCCGAGCTCGAGCGCTGGGCGGCCCGTGTCGGCAGCCTCGCGCGCGGCGAGGCGCCAGATGGGCTGCCCTTGCTCGGCCCATCGGCGCCCGGGGCACCGAAGGATTGCTTCGTCTACCTGATCAGCGGCGGCAAGGTGCGCGCTCCCGCGGGCGCGCAGGCGCTGGGGGAAAAGCTCGCGGCGGCTGGGGAGGAGGTGCCTCAGCGGTTGTAGATCACCTCGCCGGTGCGACCGGCATCATAGCCGCCGAGCGCAGCCGCTTTGTCTCGGAACATCTCGGTCCGCGCGATGCCGAACAGCGCCTGCAGCGGCGGCTCGAGATAAGCCCGCCGCCGGCAGGCGATGTCGAAGCGCTCGCGGTGCAGGGGCACGAAGTCGAGCCCGGCCTCGCGCGCCACGGCGGCGATGGCGAGGCCGCAATCGGCCTCGCCCGCCCGGATCGCCGCCGCGAGATCGGGCTGGGTCAGCGCCGGCCGCGGCAGGGCGGCGAGGTCGGCGAGGGAAAGTCCGGCACGGGCGAGCAGATCCTGGGCGAGAACCTGCGTCCCCGATCCCGCCTGCCGGGCGACATAGCGGGCCTTCTTCCGCGCCGCGTCGGCGAGGTCGACGAGGCCGAGCGGATTGCCGGGCCGGACGACGAGGCCCTGCTCGCGATACGCCCAGTGGATCAGCGCCACGTCGAACAGCGGCACCTGCGCCTCGATCGCCGCGACATTGCCGTCGGGCGCGCCTTCGGCCGCGCCGCACAGATGCAGGCCGACGGCGACCGAGCCGCCGGCGGCGAGCCGGACGAGCCCGGCCGAGCTGCCCTCCGTGAGCACGGCGAGCCCGGAGCCGGATTGGCGCAAGGCCCATTCGAGCAGCGGGTCGCTCGAGCCGGCGACGATCGGCGGCGGGTCGGTCCAGCGCGGGTCCTGCAGCTCGAGCCGGGACTCCACCCAGCGGTCGACCAGCGCGCGCGGGAAGAGCAGCTTCCCGGTCGCCCGCGAGCAGGGAATCTCCTTCTTGGCGACGAGGTCGTAGATCGTCCGCTCCTTGAGGCGGAGGTAGGCGGCGACTTCCGACGTGGTGAGGTAGTCGGCGAGCACTGCAAAATCCTGCAAATCGTCCGAAACTTGCGCTTTGGCGGAGCGCTCTCTACACCAGCGCCAACCACCCGGCCGAGACATGGACGACAATAACGCGTTCGCCGCTGCCCTGAACCTGTTGCTCGGCGCCGATCCGACGCTCGGCCAGATCGTGCTCCTGTCGCTGCGCGTCAGCCTCGGCGCCGTTGCTCTCGCGACCCTGATCGGCCTGCCGCTCGGCGCCGTGCTGGCCATCGCCCGCTTTCCGGGCCGCGGGGCGGCGATCGTCACCGTCAACGCGCTGATGGGCCTGCCGCCGGTCGTGGCCGGGCTCGTCGTCTATCTCCTGCTGTCGCGCTCGGGCCCGCTCGGCCCGCTCGGCATGCTGTTCTCGCCCGGGGCCATGGTTCTCGCGCAGACGGTGCTGGTGCTGCCGATCGTCGTCGCGCTGACGCGGCAGATCGTAGAGGATCATTGGCGCGACTACGGCGATCTGCTCGTCATCGACGGCGTCGGCTTGCCGCGCGCCTCGGCGATGCTGATCTCGGCCGCGCGCACCAGCCTCGCCACGGCGATCCTCGCCGGCCTCGGCCGGGCGCTCGCCGAGGTCGGCGCCATCCTGATCGTCGGCGGCAACATCGCCGGCTACACGCGCACCATGACGACGGCGATCGCCCTCGAGACCAGCAAGGGCGACCTGCCGCTGGCGCTCGGCCTCGGCATCGTGCTGCTCGCGCTCACCCTCGCCATCAATGCCGTGGCGCGGATCGTCGGTCGCGCCGGTTCCGCCGCCGCCTGAACAACCAGCCAAGGAGAACGCCATGCGCCGTCCTGCCCGATCGCCGCTCGCCTCGGCCCTCTTCGCCCTTATCGCCCTCGCGCCGGCGGCTATCGCCCAGGACAAGGCGATCACCGTCTCCTCGACGACCTCGACCGAGCAGTCGGGGCTGTTCGGCCACCTCCTGCCGATCTTCGAGGCCAGGACCGGCATCCACGTGCGGGTCGTCGCCCAAGGCACCGGCCAGGCGCTCGACACCGGCCGGCGCGGCGATGCCGACGTCGTCTTCGTGCACGACCCGGTGGCCGAGGAGAAGTTCGTCGCCGAAGGCGCCGGCATGAAGCGGCACGAGGTCATGTACAACGACTTCGTCATCGTCGGCCCAAAGGCCGATCCGGCCGGCGTCAAGGGCATGAAGGATGCGCAAGCGGCGCTCGCCAAGATCGCCGCCGCCTCGGCGCCGTTCGCCTCGCGCGGCGACAAGTCGGGAACGCACGCCGCCGAGCTGCGGCTGTGGAAAGCGGCCGGCGTCGACCCGGCGAAGGCCAGCGGCTGGTACCGCGAGACGGGCTCCGGCATGGGGCCGACGCTGAACACCGCCTCCGGCATGAACGCCTATGCGCTGACCGATCGCGGCACCTGGCTCGCCTTCAAGAACCGCGGCGATCTCGAGATCGTCGTCGAGGGCGATCCGAAGCTGTTCAACCAGTACGGCGTCATCCTGGTGAACCCGGCCAGGCACCCGCACGTGAAGCAGGAGGCCGGCCAGGCCTTCGTCGACTGGCTTATCTCCGGCGAGGGCCAGAAGGCGATCGCCGCCTACAAGATCGACGGCGAGCAGCTGTTCTTCCCGAACGCCAAGTCGGGCAGCATGTGACGGCCCGCTCCGGAGAGGCGATCCGCCTCTTCGCCGCCGGCAGTCTTCGCGCGCCGCTGATCGAGGTCGCCGAGAAATCATTGCGGGCTCGTGCGCAAGGCGCCCGGGCCGACCGGCGCCGCAGTTCCCGACCGCGCGAGCGTTCCGCGAAGAAACGTCTCGGCGGAGATACTCGAGGTCCGCACCGCCGACCTCTTTCCACTTGGCTGACGACTGCTTCGCCCAGCATCGCGAGGTCCGCGCGCGAAATCGTCGACACTCCGAAGGAGCTCGGCGTCGCGGCGGATTTTGCGGCGTGAGTGTCGTCGGTCTGGCCGAGGCCGCAGGCGATCCGTCCGGCACGATGCTGTCGACAGGAGGGCAGCAAGCCCCGCAGTGCTATGGTCTCGCGCCGGCGGCAGCCGCGTACGACTTGGATCGAGAGAAGCGGCTCAAGCATTCGCGAGTTTGAGTGGCGAAAATAGGCCCATGCAACCTCTGGCTTGTCTTCAGGCGTGCGAATAGGCTTCGGATTTCATCGAAAAAACACAACATTCACGGCAGGTGATCTCGGAGCGGCTTCCGATTCGTCGTGTCGACGCGGAGCCGGTGGCGGCCGAGGGCGCATTCGCAGGGCGTCGCTGTCTGCAAAGGGGGAATTCACCATTTTTTCGCTTGAAAAATACGCCGACTGCGCCTGTTTTCTCTGTTGGTCACGGAAAAGGCTTGATTTGGCGTTCTCGCATTGTATTTGAAGCGCGTGAAAGGAGTTCTCAATGACAGAAGACCTTGTCGACCTCACTGTGGAAATCGTCTCCGCCTATGTGGCAGGCAATAAAGTCGATCTGAAGGAAGTTCCCGGTCTGATTGCAAGCGTTCACGGTTCGTTGCAAAACCTGGGCAAGGCAGTCCAGGAGCCGGAGCCGCTGAAGCCGCCGGTATCTATCCGCAGGTCGATTACGCCCGACTATCTCATAAGCCTGGAAGACGGTAAGCAGTACAAATCGCTGAAGCGACACCTCGCCGGGAAGGGGCTTACGCCCCAGCAGTACCGCGAGAAATGGGGCCTGCCGCGAGACTACCCCATGGTTGCACCGAGCTATGCGGAGCAGCGCTCGCAACTCGCTAAGAAGATGGGACTGGGTCGCAAGGCGGCGATGCCGGCGACTGGCAAGAAGAAGGGCGGCCGCCCGGCCCGCAAGCAGTAGCGAGGCACCAGCGGCGTATGCCGCCTTCGCCTGCACCGGCTGCGGAGCCGCCGAAACGCGCGGCTGCCGTACGACGCGCGCGCCTGCCCAGGCTGGGCGGCGAGTTGCGCTTTTACCGTCGACTTCCGGTCCGCGTCGCGGTGATGGCGGGCGGCATCAGGGCCGCGAGACTGCGCGAGAGCTGATCGGCGAACTTGGCCGAGGCGATCGGCAGCGTGCGTCCGCGCATCTGGCCGAGGACGATCTGCACCGCGCCGAGGTCGCGCTCGTCGATCGGGCGGACGACGAGGCGGGGCAGCCCCTCCGGCACGCCGAGCAGGATCTGGAACGAGACGATCTGCTCCCGCAGCACGTAGTTGCGCAGAAACTCGACCGAGCTCGCCTCGATGATCGTGTGTGGCGTCTGCTGCATGCGCGCGAAGGCGGCGTCGAGCCGGTGGCGAATGGCGAGCGAGTGGTCCGGCATGGCGATCGGGTGCCGCAGGCAGTCGCGCAGCCGAACCGGGCCTTCGCCGGCGAGCGGATGGTCGCTCCGCATCAGCGCGCAGAGCGGCTGCTGGGTGGCGAAGAGAACCTGCATCTCGGGCGCCGGAGGCGGATCGAGCAGCAGCGCGAGATCGGCCTCGTAGCCGATCAGCGCGGCGACGCCGAGCGCGTGGTCGCGCACCTGGACGGCGAACGAGACCAGCGGGAACTCGCGCCGGTAGCCCTCGATCTCGCTCGGCAGCACGTGGTCCACGAAGCCTTGGCTGCAGGCGATCGTGACGTGGCCGCGGCGGACCCCCGACAGGTCGGCGATCTGCGAGCGGAGCTGCTCGAAATCCGACAGCTGGTCCTGGATGTGCCGCACCAGGAGCTCGCCGGCGGCGTTGAGGCGCATGCCGTGCGGCAGCCGCTCGAACACCTGGGTGCCGAGCTCGTGCTCGAAGTCCTGGATTTTTCGCGTCAGCGCCGAGGGGGTGATGTTGAGCTGCTCGGCCGCTTTGCGGATCGAGCCCGAGCGGCCGACGCCGCGGATATATTCCAGCGTTCTGAGGTGTTTCACGGCCGTGCTCCCTCGCCGTTGCAGTTTAGGCAACGGGGTAGTCGAAAACAAACACTGGATCGCAGCGCGGCGTCGATTAGCGTTGCCGTGCGGGGTTTGGCTCGGAGCGGAGTTCGAGATGGGCGATCGGTTCCAGGTTTCTCGGCGTGACGTCATGCGCGGCCTCGCCGCCGGCACGGCTTTGGCAGGCACGGGCTTCGGCTTGCGGCCGGCCTTCGCCAAAGAGCTGGTGGTCGGCTTCATCTATGTCGGCCCCAAGGACGACTACGGCTACAACCAGGCTCACGCGGAAGGTGCCGCAGCCATCAAGGGGCTGCCCGGCGTGAAGCTGGTCGAGGAGGAAAAGGTCCCGGAAACGCTCGACGTGCAGAAGACCATGCAGAGCATGATCGAGCTCGACGACGCGACGCTGCTGTTCCCGACGAGCTTCGGCTATTTCGACCCGCACATGCTGGCGATGGCCAAGAAGTACAAGGACGTCCAGTTCCGCCATTGCGGCGGCTTGTGGACGGCCGAGAAGCATCCGATGAACACCGGCTCCTACTTCGGCTATATCGGTCGGGGCCAGTACCTCAACGGCGTCGTCGCCGGCCACACGACGAAGTCGAAGAAGATCGGCTTCGTGGCGGCGAAACCCATCCCGCAGGTGCTGATCAACATCAACAGCTTTGCGCTCGGCGCCAAGTCGGTCGACCCGACGATCACGACCCAAGTCGTCTTCACCGGCGAATGGTCGCTGGCGATCAAGGAGGCCGAGGCGACCAACAGCCTCGCCGACCAGGGGATCGACGTCGTCACCTGCCATGTCGACGGACCGAAGGTCGTCGTCGAGACGGCCGAGCGGCGCGGCATGGCGACCTGCGGCTACCACGCCAACCAGTCGAAGCTGGCGCCGAAGGGCTATCTCACCGGCGCGGAGTGGAACTGGGCCGAGGTCTACAAGAAGTTCATCGAGGCCGCGCAGAAGGGTGAGCCGCTGCCGAACTTCGTTCGCGGCGGCCTTTCGGACGGCTTCGTCAAGATGTCGCCCTACGGGCCGATGGTCTCGGAGGCGGCGCGCAAGAACGCCGACGCCGTGAAGGCGGAGATGATGAAGGGGCCGGGCTTCGCGATCTTCAAGGGCCCGCTGAAGGACAATACCGGCAAGGTGGTGATACCGGCCGGCGCCGCCTATCCGGAGACGGCGATCGAGCTCGAATCGATGAACTACCTTGTCGAGGGCGTCGTCGGCTCGATCTCCTAACAGGCCCCGCCATGGCGCTCCTCGCCGAGGGACAGCTCGCAGGCACGGCGACGCCCGACCGGGCGTCCGCGGTGCTCGCCTCCGACCCCACCTATCCGCTGCGCAAGGGCATCGAGGCGGTGCTGGTGCCGGTCGCGGCCCTGCTGCTCGCGGCAGCCGTGTTCGCGCTGTTCCTGATGGCGCTCGGAAAGTCGCCGGTCACCTTCGTCGAGCTCGTCTGGCGCGGCGCCTTCGGCTCCTGGTTCTCGCTGCAGAACACGCTTCAGCGCGCGGCGCCGCTGCTTCTGACCGCGCTCTGCGTCGCGCTGCCGGCGCAGCTCGGCCTCGTCGTCATCGGCGGCGAGGGCGCGGTGGTGCTCGGCGGCCTCGCGGCGGGGGTCGTCGCGCTGCCGCTGATGGGCGCGCCGAGCGTCTTCGTCCTCTTCGCGATGGCGATCGCCGGCATGCTGATCGGCGGCGCCTGGATCGGCCTGACCGGCCTGCTGCGCGCCACCCGCGGCGTCAACGAGACGATCGCCAGCCTCTTGCTCGCCTATATCGCCATCGCGCTCTTCAACCATCTCGTCGAGGGCCCGCTGCGCGATCCAGCGAGCCTCAACAAGCCGTCGACGGCGCCGATCGGCGAGGCCAACATGCTCGGCACGATTCCCGGCACCGATCTGCACTGGGGGCTCGTCGTCGGCGTCATCGCCTGCATCGGCTTCTGGGTGCTGATCTACCGGACGAGCTTCGGCTTCGCCGCCCGCGTCACCGGCGGCAACATGCGGGCCGCGCAGCTGCAGGGCCTGCCGGTGGCGAAGTACATGGTGCTCGCCTGCGTGCTCGGCGGCGCCTGCGCGGGCCTCGCCGGCATGATCGAGGTCGCCGCCGTGCACGGCAGCGCCAACGCCTCGCTGGCGGCCGGCTACGGCTTCGCCGGCATCCTGATCGCCTTCCTCGCCCGCCAGAATCCGCTCGCCATCCTGCCGATGGCGATCCTGCTCGGCGGCATCAACGCCGCCGGCGGCCTCGTGCAGCGCCGCATGGGCCTGCCGGACGCCACCGTGCTCGTGCTGCAAGGGATGATCTTCGTCTCGATCCTCGCCGGCGAGACGCTCTACGGCCGCCTCGCCTGGTTCCAGCCGCGGAGGGCGCCGTGACCGCCGATGCCGTGACGACGGTGATCATCGCCATGCTGGCGGGCGCGCTGCGCGTGTCGACGCCGTTCCTGTTCGTCAGCCTCGGCGAGTGCCTGACGGAGAAATCCGGCCGCATCAATCTCGGCAACGAGGGCGTGCTGGTGCTCGGCGCCATGGTCGCCTACGCGATCTCCTACGAGACCGGCGATCCGTGGATCGGGGTGCTGGCGGCGGCCTTCGCCGGCGCGCTGCTCGGCGGCTTCCACGCCGCCGTCTGCAGCCTCGCCCGCGTCAACGACATCGCCATGGGCATCGCCATCATGCTGGCCGGGACCGGCATCGCCTTCTTCTTCGGCAAACCCTACGTGCAGCCCTCGGCGCCCCAGCTGCCGACGCTGCCGCTCGGCTTCTGGTCCGACGTGCCGCAGATCAAGAGCGCGCTCGAGGTGAGTCCGCTGTTCTTTCTCGGCCTTCTCGTCGCCGTCGCGCTCGCCTGGGCCTTCAAGAACACCCGTGTCGGCCTCGTCGTGCGCATCGTCGGCGACAGCGCCGATGCGGCCAAGGCGATGGGCATCCCGATCGACCTCGTCCGACTCGCCGCGACCGCCACGGGGTCCGCGCTCGCGGGCATCGGCGGCGCCTTCCTGTCGCTGTCCTATCCGGGCAGCTGGAACGAGGGCCTGTCGTCCGGCCAGGGCCTGATGGCGGTAGCGCTGGTCGTCTTCGCCCGCTGGAACCCGGTCGCCTGTGTCGGCGCGGCGCTCCTGTTCGGCGCCGCGGGCGCGCTCGGCCCATCGCTGCAGACGGTCGGCGTCAGCCAGGGCTACTACCTGTTCTACGCCGCGCCTTACGTGCTCACGCTCGTCGTCATGATCCTCACGGTCGCCCCCGGCAAGGCGCTGCGCGGCATGCCGGCCGAGCTGTCGCTGACCAAGTGAGGGCGGGGATGGGACGGTTGCTCGAGCTTCCTCTTCCCTCTCCCAAAGGGAGAGGGTGCCCGCGAAGCGGGCGGGTGAGGGGTTACGGAGCATCAGAACGGGCGCCGTACCCCCTCATCCGGCCGCTTCGCGGCCACCTTCTCCCCCTGGGAGAAGGAAGATGAACGGGCTCGGCGGTTTCAACAAATCCCCCAACGGCGTCGTCATCGGCCTCGTGCAGTTGCAGCTGCCGGCGATCGCGACGCGGGCCGACATCGCGCGCCAGGCCGAGAAAATCGTCGGCATGGTGGCGAAGGCCAAGCGCGGCATGCCGGGACTCGACCTCGTCGTGTTCCCCGAATACGCGCTGCACGGCCTGTCGATGGACACGCGGCCCGAAATTCTGTGCACGCTCGACGGGCCCGAGGTGCAGGCCTTCCAGAAGGCCTGCGTCGACAACGACGTATGGGGCTGCTTCTCGATCATGGAGCTCAACCCCGCCGGCAACCCATACAACAGCGGCATCGTCGTCTCGAACACCGGAAAGATCGCGCTCTACTACCGCAAGCTCCACCCCTGGGTGCCGGTCGAGCCGTGGGAGCCGGGCGACCTCGGCATCCCGGTGATCGACGGGCCTAAAGGCGCAAAGCTCGCGCTCATCATCTGCCATGACGGCATGTTCCCCGAAATGGCGCGCGAGGCGGCCTACAAGGGCGCGGAGATCATGCTGCGCACGGCCGGCTACACGGCGCCGATCCGCGACAGCTGGCGCTTCACCAACCAGGCCAACAGCTTCTGCAACCTCATGGTGACGGCGAACGTCTGCATGTGCGGCTCGGACGGCACCTTCGACTCGATGGGCGAGGCGATGGTGGTGAACTTCGACGGCACGGTGCTGGCGCACGGCACCACCGGCCGCGCCGACGAGATCGTCACCTGCGAGGTCCGGCCCGACCTCGTTCGGGAAGCGCGCATCCACTGGGGCGTCGAGAACAACATCTATCAGCTCGGCCACCGCGGCTATTCGGCGGTCGCGGGCGGCGCCGGCGACTGCCCCTATACCTACATGCAGGACCTCGTCGCCGGCCGCTACCGGCTGCCCTGGGAGGCCGAGGTGAAGGTCACCGACGGCACGCCTTGCGGCCTGCCGCGCCCGACGCGCGTCTATGGCGCGGGGACGGCCGAGGCGGCGGAGTAGCGGATGGAGAGCCTCACCCTCTCCGCTCGCCATCCTGCGCGAAAGCGCAGGATCCATCCTTCTGGGGGCAATCCGCTGTTCGCAAAGGTGGGTCCTGCGGTCGAGCCGCAGGACGGCGAGGAGATTTCCCGGCCGATGCGGACGACCATGAACACGAGGGTTTCCAGATGAGCGTCGTGTCGCTGTTTCCCGAAAAGCCGGCGGCCGAAGGCGCCTTCGTCGCCGCCAATCCCTATGCCTGGCCATACGACGGCGATCTCCGCCCCGGCAATACCGCGCTGATCGTCATCGACATGCAGACCGACTTCTGCGGCAAGGGCGGCTATGTCGACAAGATGGGCTACGACCTGTCGCTGACGCAGGCGCCGATCGAGCCGATCCGCCGGCTGCTCGCGGCGATGCGCGCGAAAGGCTACCTGATCGTCCACACCCGCGAGGGCCATCGGCCCGATCTCGGCGACCTGCCCGACAACAAGCGCTGGCGCTCGCGCCAGATCGGCGCCGGCATCGGCGACCCGGGTCCGTGCGGAAAGATTCTCGTCCGCGGCGAGCCAGGCTGGGAGATCATCCCGGAGCTCGCGCCGGCGCCGGGCGAGATCGTCATCGACAAGCCCGGCAAAGGCTCGTTCTACGCCACCGACCTCGAGCTGATTCTTCGCACCCGCGGCATCCGCAACATCGTGCTCACCGGCATCACCACCGATGTCTGCGTGCACACGACGATGCGCGACGCCAACGACCGCGGCTACGAGTGCCTGATCCTCGAGGACTGCTGCGGCGCCACCGACCACGGCAACCACCTCGCGGCGCTGAAGATGGTCACCATGCAGGGCGGCGTGTTCGGCGCCGTCGCCTCGAGCGGCGCGTTGATCGAGGTGCTGCCGTGAGGGATATTGCGCGCGCTCTTCCCTCTCCCATGGGGAGAGGGTGCCCGCGAAGCGGGCGGGTGAGGGGGTTCGGGGCTTCAGAACGGGCGCCGTACCCCCTCATCCGTCGCCTTCGGCGACACCTTCTCCCCATGGGAGAAGGAAGGCGCGGAGGAGGGACTGGATTGCTTCGCTTCGCTCGCAATGACGGCGAGGCGCTGCCCGCCTTCGGCGGTCAGCGATGACCGCGCCGGAGCTCACCGCCATCGCCATGCCCGACGGCGCGCCGGCGCCGCCCAAACGCGCCCTCGCCGTCGAGGCGATCGGCGTGACGAAGCGCTTCGGCTCGTTCGTCGCGCTCGACAATGTCTCGCTGAAGATCACGCCCGGGTCCGTGCACGCCCTGCTCGGCGAGAACGGCGCCGGAAAATCGACCTTCGTGAAATGCCTGCTCGGCTACTATCGCGCCGACGACGGCGACTTCATCGTCGACGGCCGGCAGGTCGACATCGAGCGGCCGGCCGACGCCGACCGGCTCGGCCTCGGCATGGTCTACCAGCACTTCACGCTCGTCCCCTCGATGACCGCGGCCGAGAATCTCGTGATGTCGCGCGCCGACGTGCCGCGCGTGATCGACTGGAAGGCCGAGCGCGCCCGGCTCGCCGACTTCATGGCGCGCATGCCGTTTCGCGTTCCGCTCGATGTTCCCGCCGGCACGCTCGCCGCCGGCGAGCGCCAAAAAACCGAGATTCTGAAACAGCTCTATCTCGACCGGCGGCTGATCGTGCTCGACGAGCCGACCTCGACGCTGACGCCGCAGGAAGCCGAGGAGGTTTTGGGCCTCATCCGCGGCCTCGCCGAGGCGGGCGACATCTCGGTCGTCATCATCACCCACAAGCTGAAGGAGGTCGCCGCCTTCGCGGACGACGTCACCGTGCTGAGGCGCGGAAAGTTTGCCGGCAACGGCTCGGCCAAGGCGCTGACGGCAGCCGAGATGACGGCGATGATGATCGGCGAGAGCCACACGCCCGCGAGCGGCGAGCGGCGCGGCACCGCCTCGCCGGAGCCGTGCCTGTCCGTACGCGCGCTGAAGACGGAAGGCGATCTCGGCCGGCCCGGGTTGTCGATCGCGGAGCTCGATGTGCGGCCGCGCGAGATCGTCGGCGTCGCCGGGGTCTCGGGCAACGGGCAGAAAGAGCTGGTGGAGGTTTTGGGCGGCCAGCGCTCGCCCGCCTCCGGCGCGATCACGGTATCCGGAACGCCCTACGCGGCAACGCGCGCGGAATCGGCGGCGAAGAAAGTCCGCGTGCTGCCGGAGGAGCCGCTGCGCAACGGCTGCGTGCCGCAGATGACCGTACGAGACAACCTCAACCTCCGCCGCTTCGACCGCGACGAGAATGACAGGCCGCGCCTCTGGCTCGACGCCGCCGGAATGAAGGCGAAGGCGCGTCGTATGATCGCCGCCTTCGGCATCCGCACCCCGTCCGAGGAGGCGCCCATCGCCGCGCTGTCGGGCGGCAACGTGCAGCGCGCGATTTTGGCCCGCGAGCTCGACGGCGAGGTCGACCTGCTCATCGTCGCCAACCCGTGCTTCGGCCTGGATGTCCGCGCCGTCGCCGAGACGCGGGCGCGAATCCTCGCCGCGCGCAATGCCGGCGCGGCCGTGCTGCTCGTCTCGGAGGATCTCGACGAGATCCGCGAGCTGTCGGACCGCATCGTCGTCATGCGCCAGGGCGAGCTCGTCTTCGAGGCCCCGGCCGGCGCCGATGCGCGCGAGATCGGCGCCCACATGGTCGGCCACTGATGATGGCGCTGGTTCCCGGCGCACAGCCGTTGCCGGTCGAGCTCCCGCGCGATCGCACTGCGCTCGTCATGATCGATATGCAGCGCGACTTTCTGCACCCGGGCGGGTTCGGCGCCGCGCTCGGCAACGACGTCTCCCGCCTGCAGGCGATCGTGCCGGCGGCGCGGCGGCTGATCGATGCGTTCCGCGGCGCCGGCCTGCCGATCGTGCACACGCGCGAATCGCACGATCCGGAGCTCGCCGACTGTCCCCCCGCCAAGCGAGAGCGCGGCGCGCCCGCGCTGCGTATCGGCGATCCGGGGCCGATGGGCCGCGTGCTTATACGAGGCGAGCCGGGGGTCGAGATCGTCGAGGAGCTTCTTCCGGAGCCGGGTGAACATGTGCTCGACAAGCCCGGCAAGGGCGCGTTCTACGCGACCGGGCTCGGGCCGCTGCTGAAAGGCCTCGGCATCACCCATCTCGTGTTCGGCGGCGTCACGACCGAAGTCTGCGTGCAGACGACGATGCGCGAGGCGAACGACCGCGGCTATGTCTGCGTGCTCGCCGAGGACGCCACCGACAGCTACTTCCCGGAATTCAAGGAGGCGACGCTGGCCATGATCCGTGCACAGGGAGCCATCGTCGGCTGGACGGCGACGGTCGATGAGATCGCGGCGGCCCTCGATGCTTGAGGTTCCCGGACTGAACAGCCATGAGCCGGAGCTCGTCGGCGATCTTCTCGCGGGCGGCTGGCGAACGCTCGACTTCGAGCCCTTCCGGCCGGGCGTCGAGGTGCATTGGCTGCGCCGTACCGTCACCGGCGGCGCCTCGGCGGCGCGGCTGCGCTACGAGCCGGGCGCCGCCGTGCCGATGCACGAGCATCCGGGCTTCGAGCTGGCGCTGGTGCTCGACGGCGCGCAGGAGGACGATTCGCGCAGCTATCCCGCCGGCACGCTCGCCGTGCAGGCGCCGGGCACCCGGCACCGCGTCTCGAGCCGCCGCGGCTGCGTCGTGCTCCTGTTCTGGGAGCACCCGGTGCGCATTCTCGAGTAGCGAGCTGGCGGAACTCGGCTCCGCTCACCCCCGCGAAAGCGCCACGGCTCGTCATCCTGCGCGAAAGCGCAAGATCCACACTTTTCGACGCGCTCGAGAAGAAAGATGGATCCTGCGCTTTCGCGCAGGATGACGATGGAGGGCGGGTGGGTCGCGAGCAGGCCACGCGTCCGCTTTCATCCCGCGGCGCTATCCCTCTCGCCCAGCAGAAAGAACGTGTGCGCGCTGCCGCTGCCCTTGATCTCGATCTCGCCGCGCGGATCGAAGGCGAAGCGGTCGCCGAGCCGGCGGTGGATGCGGTCCGAGCAGTGGATTTTTCCCGGCACGCCGTGCGATTCGAGCCGGCTCGCCAGATTCACCGTGTTGCCCCAGACGTCGTAGGCGAATTTCCGGTCGCCGATGACGCCGGCGACGACAGGTCCGCAATGCAGGCCGATTCTGATCGCGAGCGTCAGCGCGCCGTCGCGGCGTAGCTCGGCGGCTGCGTCGCGGATGGCGAGCGCGAGCCGGGCGCCGGCTTCGACATGGTCGGCGCGGCGCGCCGGCAGGCCGGTGGCGACCATGTAGGCGTCGCCGATCGTCTTGATGCGCTCGGCGCCGAACTGCTGCGCCAGCCGGTCGAACGTGGAGAACACGGTGTTGAGAAACTGCACGAGGTCAGCCGCAGGCAGCCCGGCCGCGAGGCGCGTGAAGCCGACGATGTCGGCGAACAGGATGGTCGCCTCCGGCACCTGGTCGGCGACGAGGCTGTCGCCGGCCTTGATGCGGTCGACCACGGCCTGCGGCAGGATGCTGAGCAGCAGCGCGTCGTTGCGGTCCTTCTCGATCCGCAGCTCTTCCAGAATCTGCCGCTCGCGGTCGCGCAACAGCTTGTTCTCGAGGCTCGAGGCGATGCGCGCGTGCAAAAGCGTACGGTCGAACGGCTTCGGCAGATAGTCGATGGCGCCGGCCTCGATGCAGCGGACGATGCTGTCCATCTCGTCGAGCGCCGAGATCATGATGACCGGGATGTCGCGCGTGCCGGGCTCGGCCTTCAGCCGCAGCAGCACCTCGTAGCCGCTGATGTCGGGCATCATGAGGTCGAGCAGCACGAGGTCGAACGGCTGTCCGCCGACCAGTTCCAGGGCCTCGGTGCCGTTGGCGGCGAGCGCGATCATGTGCCCGTCGCGGGTCAGCTGGCGGGCGAGGAGGTCGCGGTTGGACTCGTTGTCGTCGACGACGAGGATGCGGCCGGCAGGCCCGCGCTGGCTGTCGCGGGCGGCGGGGCGCATGCTCTCGAAGGCGCGCGACACGAGGCCCCGGGCGCCGATCTCCGTCTCGGCGATCGCTGCGTCCGCCGTCACCTCGAGCAGGGTGTCGATGCGGCTGAGCATGCCCTCGGCGGCGGTGAGCAGGCGCTGCAGATCCTGTGCGAAGTCGGGGCGGCCGTCGGCCTCGGCGTCCTCCAGCAGCATCTCGCCATAGCCTTTGACGGCGTTGATGGGCGTGCGCAGATCGTGCCGCAGCTTCGAGCGGAAGGCGTCCGGATCGGCGGGGCTCGTCTCGCTCGCCAGGACCTCACCGATCAGCGCCTGCAGGGCGAGGCCGGCGGTGCGGATCCGCTCGAGATCGGCCACCGCCTCGGGCGGGCCGAGCCGGCGGGCATCGTCGAGCAGCATCTCGGCATAGCCGACGATGGCGCTCGCCGGCGCCACGAACTCCTGCCGCAGGTGCGCCCGCACCGCGCGCAGCGTGCGCT
>JAEZCD010000345.1 GCA_023430145.1 Pseudomonadota bacterium | reverse complement strand
ACATATGTTTAAAAGAGACCGGGCCGCGACTGCTCGCCGGCGAGTGCAACGGCGCTGCCGGCGAGCGCCAGCGTGATGACGAACTTCCACAGAAAGCGCGGCGTCTCGGCAGCGGCGGCGATGTCGGGCCGCAGACCGAGCAGGCCGAAGAAGACGCCGGCGGCGAGCGTCGCCGCCACCGCGGCGGCGGCCCACCACGCCGTCGACAGCGAGGGCTGCCGGTGCGGCGCGTCTGCCGCCAGGGCAGCGATGAGCTCGTCCGTCCTCACCTTTCGTCCTTCCCGAATCTGCGCGCGATCGCGGCCAGCCCGCGATGCAGCGCCACGCGGACGGCGCCCTCGCTCATGCCGAGCGCCCGCGCCGTCTCGCCGATCGAGCGGCCTTCGACCGAGATCGCCGTCACCACCGAGCGCTGGCCGGGCGCCAGCGCGTCCAACCCGCGGCCGACATCGCGCCAGCTGACCTGCTCGCCCTCGGGCGCCGAAAGCGTCTCGGTGAAATCGGCGATGTCGACCTCCATCCGCCGGTTCCGACGCCGCATGGCGTCGATAAGCTTGTAGCGGGCGATCGCGAACAGCCAGGGCGTGATCGCCGAATCCTCCCGCCATGTATGCCGCTTGGCGTGGATCGCGAGCAGCGTCTCCTGCACGATGTCCTCCGCGTCGATGCCGCTCGAGCCGACCTTGCGGCGCGCGAACCGATGCACGAGCTGCGCGACGCGGCGGAGGAACTCGGCATAGGCCGCCTCGTCGCCCGCCAGCGCGGCGCGCATCAGCCCGCTGAGATCGCTGTCGATCCTGTCGTCCACGTCCGACTTCTCTCACCAGTTCGACGACGACGGCGCTTCGTTACACCGGCGGACGGAATGGTTGCACGATGCCTTCACGAAACCGTGTTCGACGCGAACCGTAACGCCCTTCCGGCCGGATCGAAATCGGAAAGGGGCGCCCGATCGAGGAGGCGCAGCTTACCGGGAGTAGCCAGAATGTCGAAAGCAGCAAGCGTCAGCATGACCATCCTCGGCGGTGCCGTCGCCACCGCCCTCGCCTCGATGGTGGCCGCGTCGGTGGCCGAGGCGCAGCCGGCCGGCAAGGAGAAGTGCTACGGCGTCGCGCTCAAGGGCCAGAACGATTGCGCCGCCGGCCCGGGCACGACGTGCCAAGGCACCTCGAAGGTCGACTACCAGGGCAATGCCTGGAAGCTGGTCGACGCGGGCACCTGCGAGAAGATGATGCTTCCTGGCGGCCGGCACGGCTCCAAGACGGCGCTGAAGCGGGACATGTAAGCGTCTCACGACGGCACAGCGGAGCCTCCGATGATCGACCTCGCACGCATCGCGGCGGTGCGCCCGTCGGCGGCTCCGCGGTTTCCTTCGCATGCCGCGGCCGGGCTCGCCGGCAAGAGCTTCAAGCACGAGCACCTGCCGGCGATCCTCGCCGACGCCGACATCGGCGGCTTCTTCGAGGTACACGCCGAGAACTACATGGGCGCCGGCGGGCCGCCGCACCAGGCGCTCGAGCGCATACGGATGGATTTTCCCGTCTCGCTGCACGGCGTCTGCATGTCGATCGGCGGACAGAATCCGCTCGATCAGGCGCACCTTTCGCGCTTCGCCCGGCTCGTCGAGCGCTACGAGCCTGCCCTCGTCTCGGAACATCTCGCCTGGTCGACGCACGAGACGACCTATTACAACGACCTCCTGCCGCTGCCCTACACCGAGGCGACGCTCAATCGCGTCGCGGCGCACATCGACGAGGTGCAGGAGAAGATCGGCCGCAAAATCCTGCTCGAGAACCCGTCGACCTACGTCGTCTTTCCGGACTCGACGCTGAGCGAGACCGAGTTTCTGCGCGAGATCGTCCGGCGCACCGGCTGCGGCCTGCTGCTCGACGTCAACAACGTCTTCGTCTCGGCCACCAATCACGGCTATTCCGCCCTCGCCTATCTCGCCGACTTCCCGCTCGCGCATGTCGGCGAGATCCATCTTGCCGGGCACGCCGAGCAGGCCGACGACGAGGGCGAGCTGCTGCTCATCGACACCCATGACGGGCCGGTGGCCGACGCGGTCTGGAAGCTCTACGAGATCGTCGTCGACCGGTGCGGGCCGGTACCGACGCTGGTGGAGTGGGACAGCGCCATCCCGGATTGGCCGGTGCTGAAATCGGAGGCCGCGGCAGCGCAGGCGATCCTCGACCGGCATGCGGCGGCCCGAGCACCGAGGCGCGCCAATGCGCGCTGAGCCACGCGACGACGCCTACGCGGCGGCCTTCGTGCCGGGCCTGCTCGATCCGTCCCGGCCACCGCCGGACATCGTCGCAGGCCCCGGCGGCAAGGCGGCCGAGAAGCGCTACGCGGTCTACCGCAACAACGTCACCGTAAGCCTGATCGATGCCCTGGCCGTGACCTTCCCGGCGGTGGAGCGGATCACCGGCGAAAGCTTCTTCCGGGCGATGGCGCGCAGCTTCGTGCGCGCGCACCCGCCGACCTCGCCGCTGCTGTTCGAGTACGGCGAACGCTTCGCCGACTTCGTCGACGCTTACGACTACGCCGCCGGCATGCCCTGGCTGCCGGACGTGGCGCGTATCGAGCGCGCCTGGCTCGACGCCTATCACGCCGCCGATGCCGAGCCGCTCCGCCCCGAGGCGCTCGCGACGCTGGCGCCGGACCGCCTCGCAGAAGCGACCTTCACGCCGCATCCGGCGATGCGGATCCTGCGCTCGCGCTTCCCGGCGGTATCGATCTTCGCCGTCAACCGCGGCGACGGCCCGGTCGGGCCGATCGAGACCTTCGAGCCGGAGGACGCGCTCGTCACGCGGCCGCATCTCGACGTCGAGGTCCGACGGCTGCCGCCGGGCGGTGCGGCCTTCCTGACGCGCCTCGCCGAGGGCGTGGCGCTCCCGGAGGCAGCTGGAGCCGTGTTCGGCGAGGCGCCGGACTTCGACCTGGCACAGAACATCGCCTGCATGATCGAAGCCGGTGCCTTCACCACGATCGTCGAGGCGATCCGATGACCATCGCCCCAATCGGAACCACCGCAATGCCGTATTCTCAGCGCGCCCCGGGCCTCCTCGGCCGGATCGACGGGCTGATCGCCGCGCTGGCACCGGCCGACCTCACGCAGCTCGCGCTGCGCGTCGCACTCGCGGTGCCGTTCTGGCGCTCCGGCGTCAACAAATGGGACGGCTTCCTGCAGCTGAACGAGGTCGCCGTGCTGCTGTTCACGGACGAGTTCCGGCTGCATCTGCCGGGCGGCCCCTACCCTTTCCCGACGCCGGAGCTGTTCGCCTTCGCGGCCGGCGCGGCGGAGATCGTGCTGCCGATCCTGCTGGTATTCGGCCTCTTCACCCGGCTCGCCGCGCTGGGCCTTTTGGCGATGACGCTCGTCGTGCAGCTGACGATCCCCGACGGCTGGCCGATCCACCTCACCTGGGCGGCAATCGCGCTCGCCATCATGGCCTGGGGACCGGGAAGAGCTTCGGTCGACGCGCTGCTGGCGCGGATGGGCATGCGGGAGCGCTGAGCGGGCGCGTCGTCCGGCCCGATCAGCCGGCAAAAGCCCAGGCGAGACCGACCGCGAGCGCGAGCAGGAACAGCGTCTCGAGGCCGACGACGAGCACGTGGCCTGGACCGAGCTCGAACATCGCCTTCAGCGAGGTTTTCATGCCGAGCGCGGCGATGGCGGCGACCAGCAGCCAGCGCGAGGCGTCCTGGACGAGAAGCGTCACCGTCTCCGGCACGAGGCCGGCGCTGTTGACGAGCAGGATGACGAGGAAGGCGACCGCAAAGCCCGGGATGATCGGCCCGGCCGACCGCGCCGCGCCGGCCCTGCTGCGCATCACGAGCGCGACGGCGATCACCACCACCGGCAGCAGCGCCACGCGCAGCAGCTTCACATAGGTCGCGACATCGCCCGCCTCGGGCGAGATCGCATAGCCGGCGCCGACGACCTGCGCGACGTCGTGGATGGTGGCGCCGAGAAGGATCCCGGACTCGACCGCGTCGAAGCCGAGCGCGCCATAGAGCACCGGGTAGGCGATCATGGCGATCGTCGACAGCGAGGTCACCGCGACCACGGTGAACAGCGTGTCGCGGTCGGCGCCGCCGCTCTTCGGCAGCACGGAGGAGATGGCGAGCGCCGCCGAAGCGCCGCAGATGGCGACCGCCCCGCCGGTGAGCACGCCGAAGGCGATGCTGCGGCCGAAGGCGCGGGCGAGCGCGACGCCGGCGCCGATCGTCGCCGCGGTGCAGACGAGCACCAGCAGCACCGGCCCGAAGCCGAGCTCGAGAATCTGCGCCAGCGTCACCCGCGCGCCGAGAAGGGCGACGCCGATGCGCAGGAGGTGCTTCGAGGTGAACTCGATGCCCGCCGCACAGCGGCCCTCTTCGGACAGGAAGTGGAAGGCCAGGCCGAGCAGCAGCGCGAACAGCATCACCGGCGCGGTGTAATGCTCCCCGAGGAAGGCGGCGGCCGCCGCGACGGTGAAGGAGATCAGGATGCCGGGCGCGAGCGCGCGCGCCCGCTCGGCCACGGCGCGCGGATGCCGAAGAGCTGGGAGCACGCAGGAAGGCCTTTCTCGACCGGAGTCTCCGGCCGCGTCGCCGAGATCAGACGGCGCGGCCCATCCGGCCGGGCGCCGATTCCGCCGAGGGAAAGACGAGATTGACGGCAGGCGTCGACGAATCCTCCCACAGGCCGGCGCCGGCGGCCCGGATCTTCACGAGGCCGACGAACAGGTCGAGCATCGGCGTCGGCACGCCCGCCGCCCTCCCGAGCAGCAGCGGCGTATCGAAAAGCGCCTCGACCTCCATCGGCCGGCCGCGCTCGAGGTCCTGCAGGATGCTCGGCTTGTGGTTCATCTTGCGGCCATGGGCGATCTTCTGCTCGTAATCGGGCTCGAGCTTGCAGCCGAGCGCCGCCGCGATCGCGTTCGCCTCCTCGAACATCACCCGCACCGCGGACCGGCACGCCTGATCGGCATAGACCTGCATCGTCGCCGCGCCGGCGAGGATCGTCAGCGAGCCCGACGCGAGATTGTTCATCAGCTTCGACCAGATCTCGTCGCGGATGGCCGGGGTGACGGTGGTCGCGATGCCGCCGGCGACGAACAGCTCGGCGAGGCGCCTCGCCCGCTCCGACACGGTCCCGTCCGGCTCGCCGAGGATGAGCCGGCTCGTAGGCGTGTCGACCGTCACGACGCCGGGCTCGTGCACCTCGCTCGCGGAATAGACGACACCGCCGATGGCGCGCTGCGGGCCGATCGCATCCCAGATCGCGCCGCCGGGATCGAGCCGCGGCAGCCGGGCGCCGTCGAGCGCGCCGCCCTGCTTGTGGAAGTACCACCAGGGGATGCCGTTGGCGACGAAGGCAACTGGCGTCTCCGGCCCGAGCAGCCTTGCGATGTCGCGCGCCGCCGCCGGCAGGCTGTGCGCCTTCAGGGTGACGACGACGGCGTCCTGCTCGCCGAAGGCGCCCGCGTCATCGCTGGCGCGAACCTTCTCGTGCAGCGAATCGTGCGGGGTATGCACCCGCAGCCCGTGCTTGCGTATGGCCTGGAGATTGTCGCCGCGGGCGACGACGGAGACGTCGGCGCCCGCCTTGGCGAGCCGCGCCGCGAGATGTCCGCCGATCGCGCCGGCGCCGAAAACGCAGATCCGCATGGGGGTCCTATGTCGCGGCGACCGCGCCCCGCCGGGACAGCCGCCTCACGAAAAAGCCTCGGGTCCGGCAGACGATCACGAGCTTGCATGCGGGGCAAGCCGTGCAGGCAGCAGCGAAGCATTTTCTGCACTCGGGGTCGCGCCGCTCGAGGCATCCCCCAGGATAGCCATGCGCATGCCGAGCCGTCTTCGCGGTGTCCGCGGCCGGCCGAGCCGTCTAAAAGGCCCGGCGAGCAGTTGATCCCGACCTCCATTCGGAAGGAACGATACCTGTGAATTCGATGCAGTCGTCCGCGCCGCGGCCGCTCCACACCTCCACCCTCTGACATCGACGGAAACCGACATGACCGCAGCCGATGCCGCCGATGGACGGCACGAGACGGTGGGCCCGCTGCTCGTCCCGCACCAGATCGTCCGCGCGCAGATCGAGACCGTCCTCCGTGCCTGGGGAATGGCGCCCGACCACATCGCGGCGACCGTCGCGGTGATGGTCGAGACCGATCTCGCCGGCATCGATTCGCACGGCATCTCGATGCTGATGATGTATGACGAGCTGCGCCGCGACGGGCGCCTGCGGCTCGACGCGGTGCCGACCGTTGTGCGCGAAAGCCCGGTCACCGCGGCCATCGACGCCGGCGCCGGCCTCGGCCACCCGGCGGCTGTGTTCGGCATGCGGCTCGCCATCGACAAGGCGAAGGCATCCGGCCTCGCCGCCGTCACCGTCTTCAACTCGCACCATTTCGGCGCCGCCGGCTACTATGCCGCGATGGCGGCGGAGGCCGGCCTGATCGGCCTCGTCTCGAGCACCGCGCGGCTCGTCTCCGTCGTGCCGACGCGCGCCGCGGTGCCGATGCTCGGCACCAACCCGCTCGCTTTCGCCGCGCCGGGCAGGCGCAATCGGCCGTTCCTGCTCGACATGGCGACCTCGACCGTCGCCGCCAACAAGGTCAAGGTCTACGACTTCCACGGCAAGGAGCTGCCGCCCGGCTGGGTGGTCGACGCCGCCGGGCGGACGGTGACGGACGCCGGCGCGGCGATGGACTTCCTCTTCCGGCGCAAGGAGGGCGGCCTGTCGCCGATCGGCGGCACGGCCGAGATGGGCAGCCACAAGGGCTATGGGCTCGGCGTCGTCGCGCAGCTTCTGGCCGGGGCGCTCGCCGGCGCCTCGTTCGGGCCGCTGCGGGTGAAAACGCAGCGCGAGGGCGATCCGGACAATATCGGCCACTTCTTCCTCGCCCTGAACCCGGCCTTCTTCCGCGCCGAGGGCGCCTTCGAGGCCGACGCCGACGACGTCATCGACGTGCTGCATGCGACCGAGCCGGCCGATCCGGAGGCGCCGGTGCTGGTCGCCGGCGATCCCGAAGCCGCCGCGCGCGCCGAGCGGCTGGAGCAGGGAATCCCGGTGACGGCAGAGCTCGCGCGCCAGATCCGCGCGCTCTGCGAGGACTGCGGCGCGCCCTACCTGCTGCGGCCTCGCGACTGAGCACGCCGCCCGGCTCCGTCATTGCGAGGAGCGTAGCAACGAAGCAATCCAGATTTCGGGCACCGGCGAAAAGTCTGGATTGCTTCGCTGCGCTCGCAATGACGAGGAGGTTCGTCATTGCGAGGAGCGTAGCGATGAGGCAATCGCGGCCGGGCGAGGGCCGAGCTCAGCGCACACGCGCATTGACCATTGTTGTCAGGGCCGATAGCAGACGCATTCGAAGCCGAAGTCGTTTGGAGTTGTTCCAATGCAGATCGCCCGCTCCTTCGCCCGATACATTGGAACGATTCTTAGATCCTCCGCGTCCCTCGCTTACGCCAATACGGCGGTCGGCCGGGCGTGAAGAACATCGGCTTCATCACCTCCGGCGATGGCGCCCAGCTGCAGTGTTTTCGCGACTTCGCGCACCTGATCGACGAGGAGATTTATCTGCGCACCCTCGACCGGGTCGATCTCGCACAATTCCGCTGCATCGTCGTGCCCGACTTCTCGAACCAGGACCTGTTGCGCCGGCACGGAAGCCGGATCAGCGCCTATCTCGGCGGCGGCGGCTTCCTGATCGTCTTCGAGCCGAACCGAATGGACGAGTGGCTCGACGCGGTGGAGGTGCAGTGGTTCTCGCGCGAGACCGAGGACTGGAAGTGGTGGATGAAGCCGGGCGGCCGCATGGAGGCCTATCAGCCCGAGCCGAAGCATCCGATGGCGGAGAAAATCCCGCTCGCGGACATGTGCTGGCATTTCTTCGGCGCCTTCCGCCTGCCGCCGGACGCCTCGCCGATCCTCATGCTCGACAATGACGAGGGCTGCCTGATGTACGACCAGCGCCTGCCCGGCGGCGGCCGGCTTATCGCCTCGACCATCGATCCGCATACCCATCACGGACGCCGCTTCATGCCGGCGACGACGCGGTTTCTGAACCGCTTTTATCCGTGGCTGAAGGCGGAAGTGTCGCCGCGTGGCTGAGAGGAAAATATTCCGCGGCGGCAGCCGTCCGCATCTGCTCTATCTCCGCTCGACGCGCAGCTGGAACAGGGACCGCATGGGCGGCCTCGTTCCGCAGAGCTGGCGCTACAGCTCGGCCGACATCTACGAGCTCGAGAGCCGTCCGCTCGACGATGTCGACGTGCTGTTCTTCAGCGCCATGCACGACCAGATTTTTCTGAAACAGATCGAGGAAAAGCTCGTCGGCTACCTCGCCGTCGGCGGCCACTTCGTCATCAACGGCCACATCATCCTGCCCTGGCTGCCCTGCCTCTCCCCCTTCGTGGCCGTGCCGCCGAAGCCGCTCACGAACTGGATGGTCCGCCCGGCCGCGCCCGGCGCCTATTTCGGCCGCATGGACTTCGAGAACTTCCATCGCCACGCGGGGATTCTCGGCCAGTACGCGCGCGGCTTCAGCCCGGCGCCGGCGGGCGCCCAGGAGCTGTGCCTGATCGGCGGCCCGGGACCCGACGGCGCCGTGGTGGAAGGCCCGGTCGACTGGGTGTGGCGCATGCCCGGCGGAGGCGGAAAGGTCTTCGTGCACAATGGCGACCACATCGAGGCGTTCTGCTCGGACCCGCGCCTTCAGCCGAACCTCCTGCACGACATCCTGCACGCGCTCGTCTTCTCGGAGGAGCCCGAGGCGTGGGCGACCTGACGCGTCGGTGTGAGTCGAGCACTGGCCTTCGGCAGGCCGGCTGGACGAAACCTCGCTGAGAGCCCCATCCCGTCTCCTCCTCATTGCCGGGCTTGTCCGGGCAATCCAGCCTGTAGGACCGAAGAGCTGGATTGCCGGGACAAGCCAGGCAATGAGGGAGAGAAATACTCGCGAGCCGAAATGGCGCGGCGCTCAGTTGCTTCCTCCGAGCGTCAGCGACGAAGCAATCCAGCTTTGCGGCACCGGATGAGACGCTGGATTGCTTCGCTGCGCTCGCAAGGAGCCGCTAACGGTCCCTGCGGCCGGTGCGCACGGCATGCTGGATCGCGCCGCGCGAGACGCCGAGATCGGCCAGAACGGTATCGTCGGCCGCCATCAGCTCGCGCGCGCTGCGCCGTGCCTCGATCTCGCGCACGACATAGCTCGAGAACTCCCGGATCGCCGAGAAGACGGGCGGCAGGTAGGAGCTGGCCACGGAGCGGCCAGACAGAAGAAGAACCGACATGGTCTCACTCCTCGAAAGCTGGAGCGCGCCCGGGCAACGCTTCGCCTGTCGGCGTCCTCGACGCCGATTAAAAGGGACCCGAACTCGCAGGTGGAGATGACGGCCGCCTGTCCGGGGCGGATCGTCATCGTTCATGCTTGTAATGTAGGGCTGACACCCGCATAATGACAGCGAATGTTCGTTATGCGTTGAATTCAGGTCCGTGATGGAGGTCCCGATGGCGCGCAACCTCGATACCAACCTGCTCCGCGCCTTCGTGGCGGTGGCGGAGACCGCCGGCATGACGGCCGCCGGCAATGTCCTCAACCTCACCCAGGCGGCGGTGAGCCAGCAGATCAAGCGGCTCGAGGAGGCCCTCGGCGCGCAGCTGTTCGAACGCCACCGCTCGGGCCTCCGTCTCACCGAGGCCGGCGACCGGCTGTTCGGCAAGGCCAAGCGCATGCTGGCGCTCAACGACGAGATCTGGTCCGACATGACGCGGCCGCTCTACGAGGGCGAGGTGCGGCTCGGCGTCCCCTACGACCTCGTCAACACGCACCTGCCGGCCGTGCTGCGCAGCTTTTCGAAGGCCTTCCCGAAGGTGAAGCTCACCCTCGTCAGCTTCACGTCCAAGAAGCTCCTCGACGCGCTCGCGGCCGGAAAGGTCGACCTCACGCTCGCCGAGCAGCGCCACCCCTCCCCCAGCGCCGAAGTGCTGGCCGTCGAGCGGCTCGTCTGGGTCGGCGCCAAGGGCGGCGACGCCTATGCCAAGCGCCCGCTGCCGGTCTCGTTCGGCGGTGAGGACTGCGCCTTCCGGCCGCCGATCATGGAAGCGCTCACCAAGGCCAGCATCGAGTGGTGGGCACTGTCGGAGATCGGCAACATCGAGGCTCTGAACGCCACCGTGCACACCGATCTGGCGGTGATGGGGCTGCTCGCCTCCACCGTGCCGAGCACGCTCGACATTCTGGGGCCCGGCTCCGGCCTGCCGTCGCTGCCGACGCTCGCCATCACGCTGCACCTGCCAAAAACCGGGCCGACCGACGCCGCCGCCGAGCTCGCCCGGCACCTGCGCGCCGGGATTCTGGAGCGCAGCCGCCAGGTGGCGTGAGCTTGTCGTGGCGGCAGATGCGAAGGTCGTGAGCACTGGGCGCGCCGACGGACCTCAAGTTTGCCGCGCGGTCGCATCGACGAAGGGTTGCTCGAGCTCGACATCGCGTCCCGCAACATAGAGATGCCCCAGAGCGTCCAGGAAGTACCGCTTCTCCTCCACGTCCCGTCTCATCGAGGCGAGAATGACGGCTTCGATGGACGCTGCCGACAGAGTCTCGGCAATGGCCGGCACGACCGAAGGGTGCGGGCTTATTTCGAGGAATAGGGCCGCCCCTTCGCCGACCGCGGTGCTCACGGCCTGCGAAAACAGAAATGGCTGCCGCAGATGCGCGCCCCAGAACGCGGCGTCCAGGCTCTCTCCCCCCACGATGCGTCCCTTCAAGCTCGACACGAACGGAATCGTGCATGGCCGCGGGCGGATCGACCGCAGGGCAGCGACGAGGTCCGGCACGAGGGGCGCCAGCCGCGGGGTGTGAACCGGGAGGTCGATCCGGGACATGCGGGCGAAGATGCGACGACGCCCCATGGCTTTGACGATATCGTCGACCGCATCAGGGTCGCCCGCGATGACCGTCGAGCTCGGGCTCATGACCGCGGCGATATGCAGCTCGCTCGTGCGGGCGCCTATCAACCGACCCACCTCCTCGAACGGAAGCCCGATCAGTGCGGCCCTCCCCGTTCCCACCAGTCGCTGCATGAGAAGGCTGCGATGCACCGCTACCCGCGTAGCGTCCTCGAGCGTCAGCGCGCCGGCGACATGCGCGGCCGCCACCTCGCCCAGACTCTGTCCGACGACCATGTCGGGTACGACGCCTACTGCCTTCCACAGGCCCGCTAGAGCCAACTGGACCGAAAACACCGCGATCGCGCCGACGCACGTATTGTTCACTCGCGACCGCTCATCCGGCCTCAGCAACTCCTCCACAACGCTGAAGCCGGCGATCGCCTTGACGATGACGTCACAACCTTCGAGCCCCGTTCGGAAGGCTGGATCGTCGAGAAGCTTTCGACCCATGCCGACCCACTGCGAGCCCTGGCCTGAAAAAACGAAGGCGAGCTTCTTTCGCGATCGTGGGCAGACGCCGAGCGCGCCGGGCGGCGCCGATCCGCTGCGAGCGAACGCCTCTAGCGTCGCGACCGCCTCGTCCGACGAAGCCGCCACGAGCGCGAAGCGGTGTCTGGGGTGGCTTCGAGGAGGGCGGGCGGTGCCTATCGCTGCCTCGAACCGTGTGCCGGACCGGGTGAGATGCCTCGCCCACTGCCGCGCGAGGTCGCGCAGAGCACTGTTCGAATGCGCGGAGAGGAGCAGTGCGACGACTGGGGCATCCCTGCCGATCGTCGCGCCGGCCGCGGGAAGGCCGAACAGCGGCGGTGCAGGCCGCGTCTTCCCATCGTGTGCCGGGCCGGGAGAGATGCCTCACCCACCGCTTCGCAAGGTGGCGAAGGCATGCGGCGAATGCGCGGAGAGGAGGAGGGGAAACACCTCCTTCACAAGCGGCATGCGTGCGTGCCCTCCCGTTGGCGTCCAGCCGCGCGCGAACGCATCGGCAGGCGCATCTATACGCGAAGGGCCGCGCGGCCGCGATGTCGCAGCGCGCGCTGGCCGCGGCGGGCCGGGATTCTGAAGCGCAGCCGCCAAGCGGCGCGAGATCGTCGGCGCCGGCCGACCTGTCACGCCGGCGGCCCGGCGAAAATCACGTGAGCCTCACCAGGATAGGCGGCGTCAAGTCTTCCTGCGGCTATCACGGGTAAAGAACCCTTCGAGCGAGACCCGGCAGCCGGCTGCGTAGAGGGTGCACGCCGCGTCGAGGAAATGCCGCCTCCCGTCGACGGCCCGCCGCATCGAGGCGAGAACAGGCACGTTGCAAGACATCGCCGACAAACTCTCGGCGATGCCTGCCGCGATCACGGGGTGAGGACTGATCTCCACGAACAGGTTCGCGCCCTCGCCGATCGCGGCGCTCACGGCCCTGGGAAGTGAGAACGGATGACGCAGCAGCTCCCCCCAAAAGCCGGCGTCGAGTTCCTCGCCATCGACGCACCGTCCCCTCGCGCTGGATACCAACGGAACATCGCAGGCCCCGGAACGAATCGACCGCACAGCGGCGACGAGCCCCGGCAAGAGAAGATCCAGGTGTGGGGTGTGGAAGGCTATCTCGAGCCGGGATTGGCGGGTGAAGATGCCGCGCCGCCCAAAAGCCGCGACGATCTCGGCGACCCCATTCGGGTCGCCGGCGACGACCGTTGCGCCCGGGCTCGACGCTCCGGCGATCCAAACTTTGGACTCGCGCGCGCCGAGCATCCGGGCGACTTTTTCGGGAGGAGCCCTGATCACGGCGACCTTCCCGGTTCCCGCCAATCGCTGCATGAGGAGGCCGCAATGCGCGCTGATCAAGGCCGCATCCTCTAGCTCGAGGGCGCCCGCAACGTGAGCAGCAGCCACCTCCCCGTGGCTGTGGCCGACGACCAAGTCCGGCACGATGCCGATCGACTTCCATAGGCTTGCGAGGGCGATCTGAACCGTGAACACGGCGATCGCGCCTATACGGGGAGTGTCCAGGCGCGACTGCGCGTCCGGCCGCAGCAACTCGTCGATGACGCTGATGCCCACGATCGCCTTTGCGACGGCGTCGCAGCGCTCGGCGGCGATCCGAAAGGCTGGCTCGTCGAGAAGGGAGCGTCCCATTCCTGCCCAGTGAGACCCCAGGCCGGAAAAGACGAATGCGAGCTTGGTGCGCGACGGCGGACAGATGCCGGACCCACCAGGAGGCGCCGTTCCGCGCCGAGCGAACGCCTCGAGCGTCGCGACCGCTTCGGCCGACGAAGCGGCAGTGAACGCAAAGCGGTGGCGGAAGTAGTCTTGCCGAACGGCGGCACCGAGTGCCGCGTCCTCGAGCCGGGTGTCGGGTCGGGCGAGCCGGCCTGCCCATTGTCGCGCAACTTCGCGCAGGGCGTCCGCGGAATCTGCCGACAGGAGCAGTGCGATTGCCGGCCGGTGCTTGCCCACCACCGCCGGGGCGGCGGAGGAGTTCTGAACGAGCGCCATGCAGGCAGATCCTTCCCTGCGCGAGCAAGTCGGCCGCGGACCCTATGCGAAGGATTGCGCCGTCGCGCCAGCCGAGGCCGGCGCTCGCCTCTCACGGTTCTCCGCCAATGCCAAGCTCCGCCCACGCTTGTCCATCGCTATCTCCTCGGCGAGCTGCCGCCTCGTGTGATTCGGGGAAAGGTCTGCCCAGGTGCCACGACGCTCGGCTCATCGGGAGACGCTGCCCAGCAGCTACCCGAACCGGCTGAACACACGGCCTCGTGAACGCGCCTGCGTAACCCCGCTCGCGGCGGCCAACTCCCTGAGATTCTCGCCAAATGCGGCGGCGGCGGCCCAATCATGGCATCCCGCCGGCGGCGAGGTGGTGGATTCGGGGCTTGCCCCGATCCGGCGACGTGGCCAAGCTGGCGGTCTCGTGTGATTCGGAAGGGTCTGCCCAGGCGCCAAGACGCGGGCTATGTCGACGCTGGAAATGCCCCGGGCGGGGAGTCCCGGGTGCATCGATGGGCGCGGCGCCGGAAGGCAATCGTCGGACCTTTCCATTCTTTCTGGGGGGAAAGAATGCAGCTGCCGATCTCGACCCAAATCCAGACGCTGGCCCAGCAGAAGGGCTATTTCGCGCGCCGCGCCGCCCCGGCCGGCCTCTGGCTCCTCGCCAGCCGCTACGGCGGCAGTGCCTGCGACCGCAACGGCAAGGGCCTCTTCACCACCTTCGACGCGATCGAATATCTGAAAGTCCTGCCGGACGACCCGCTGCCCTGCTGAGGGCGGCGCTGGCAGGAGGGGAGCGGGACCGCACCACCCGCCGCCCCGAACGATCCGGAACTCTCAGCCGGGCTGTTCGAGCTCGACCGCGCCGAGCGCGGCCGTTTGCCGCCTATCGACTCCGTCGACCGCGAATCCCTCGATCGTCTCGTTGAACAGGCGGAAAAAGTTCAGCTCCGCGCGCAGGTGCAGGAAGACGCCGCCGAGGCCGATCGCCGCGCGGTCCATGAAGACGAACTCGCGTGGCACCGTCACCGGTCCGAGCTCCTTCAGCGCCCGGTGCACGCGGAACGCCTCGCGGCGCCCGTATTCGGCCGGCGCGACGCCGTCGGCGACGGTCCGCGTGCGGTCGTCGAGCAGCGGCCCGTAGATGAACCTCGCCCAGATGTTCAGCGCGTCGATCAGCTCCGCCGAGAGGTTGCGGAACCCCCAGCTCTCATAGGCGGCGACGATCTTGTCGCGATCCTCGTGCAGGAGGCCGCGATAGAGGTCGACGACGCCGGCGACGAAACGCGGCGGGAAAATCCGGATGCAGCCATAGTCGAGCAGGTTGATGCCCCGCGGCTCGCCGTCCGCCTCAAAGGCGGTGTAGTTGCCGAGATGCGGGTCGCCGTGAATGACGCCGAAGCGGCTGAACGGGTACCACCAGGCATGGAACATGGCCGCGGCGAGCCGGTTGCGGATCTCGAGCCGGGCGTCCTTGTGCGTCAGCAATTTTTGGCCGTCCAGCCAGCCGAGCGTCAGCAGCCGCCCTGTCGACAGATCGGCATGCACGGCCGGCACGCGGATGTTTTGCGAGGCCCCGAGAATATCCGCATAGAGCGCGGCGTGCTTGGCCTCGCGGCGATAGTCCAGCTCCTCCCGGACACGGTCGCCAATCTCGCGGCCGATCTCGCTCGGATCGATCGCCGGATCGGTGCGCCGGTAGAGGGCGAGGATCAGCTGCAGCTGCTTCAGATCCGCCTCGACCGCCGACTGCATCTCGGGATACTGCAGCTTCACCGCCAGCGGCGCGCCCTCGAGCGTCGTCGCCCGGTGCACCTGGCCGAGCGAGGCCGCGGCGGCCGGATGCAGGTCGAAATCGCCGAACCGCGCGCGCCAGTCCGGCCCGAGCTCGGCGGCCATGCGGCGACGGACGAAAGCGGCGCCCATGGGCGGCGCCTCCGATTGCAGCTTCGCCAGCTCGGCGGCGTATTCGGGCGGCAGCACGTCCGGCACCGTGGCAACGAACTGGGCGATCTTCATGATCGGCCCCTTCAGCCCGCCGAGGGCTGCGGCGAGCGCCGCCGCCCCCTTCTCGCGGTCGAGGCCGCCGATCAGCCGCGCCC
>JAEZCD010000096.1 GCA_023430145.1 Pseudomonadota bacterium | reverse complement strand
TCGGCGGGGTGGCCGGCCGACACCGCCGCCGCCGCGAGCGCCGCCTGCTGCACGGCGAGGTCGGCCAGCGCGGCGCGCATGTCCTGCGCCCGATCGACGACGTCGCGCATCTCGCGCAGCCGCGTATCGCGCTCGGCGAGCGAGGCGACGATGTCGGCATTGGAGCGGTGCTGGCGCGCGCGCGCCTGCTCGGTGAGGGCGATGAGCGAGTCCGCCCGCGCCGCCATGTCGGCGATCAGGCGATCGTTCAGCGTCGTGACGCTCACCACCTGGCGCATTTGCTCGACATATTTGCCGAGCAGGCGCTCGGCGTTCGCCACCTCGGTGCGATGCGCGGGATCCCGGACATAGCCGGAGAGCTCGGCGAGGTCGCGCCGCACCGTCGCCGCCGACTGGTCGAACTGGCTCGCGAACACACCGCGATCACCCGCGAAGGCCTTGAGGTAATTGTCGCGGGCGACGACCGCGGCCTCGAGATTGCGGAACATGGAGCCGGCCAGCACGGCGCCGCCGCGCGCCCGCTCAGCCTCGTTGAGCAGGAACCAGGCGATGATCGCGATGATCGCGGCGATGGCGATCGGGAACCCGCCCACCAGCGCGACTTTGTAGCTGATCCGCATGGGTCCGATCCCGGACGCCGGCTCCCTCGAACCGGACGAAATGCACAGACTACGCCACTATACGCCTTCGCGGCTTTCTCGCGGCAGAGAATGGCGAAATACGGGCGCCATGGCGAGCGCCGGCCCTCACTGCTCGCCCGGCACCTCGGTCGGCTCGCCGAGCGTCTCGCGCACATAGAGCTTTTTCACCGCGACATAGAACGCGACCGTCAAGGGCGCGGCGAAGATGACGCCGAGCACGCCGAAGACGAGACCGAAGCCGACGATGGCGAGAATGCCGAGCGCCGGCGGCAGCTGCACTGCCCGCTCCTGCACGAGCGGCTGGATCAGGTAAGACTCGACCTGTTGGATGGCGAGGACGACGCCGAGCGCCCACAAGACCGTGCTGCCGTCGGCGCTGAGCGCGGCGAGCAGCACGACGATGCCGGCGACGAGCGGCCCGATATAGGGAATGAACTCGAGCAGGCCGGCGGTGATGCCGAGCGCAAACGCGTAGGGCACCCCCACGGCCCACAGGCCGAAGCCGGTGAGCATGGCGACGATCGTCATGGACACGACCGCTCCACCGAGCCACAGCCGCAGCGCCTCGCCGACGGCGCCGAGCGTCTCGATGACGCGGTCCTGCTGCGTCCGCGGGAACAACTTGCGGACACCGCCGAGATAGGCATCGGGAGCGACGGCGAGATAGACGCCGGCGGCGACGATCAGGAAGAAGTTGGTCAGCCCTGCGGCGAGGCTCACGCCGGCCGTCGCGAGACTCGAGGCGATCCCCGGGGCCAGGCCGCCGCCAGGCGACGCCTGCTCGCGCGCGGCTTCGGCGAGCGGGCCGGAGGAGAGGCCCATGCGGTCGAGGAGCTCGTCGATCGCGGTGGGGATCTCGCGGGCGAGCTCCTCGAACTGGCCGACGATCTGGATGCCGAAGAAGAAGCCGAGCCCGGCAAACGCGCACAGCATGACCAGGCTTGCCGCGAGCAGCGAGAAGCGTCTCGGCACGCGCGCCCAGCGGACGAAGAGGTCGGCGAGCGAGCGCAAGGCGATCGCGAAGACGACGGCGCCGAAGGCGAGCAGGAAGACGCTGGAGATGGTCCAGGCGAGGAGAGCGAGGGCGCCGATGGCGACGACGATGAGCACGCGGCGGACGAACGCCGCCTCGTCCGCGCAGGGCGAGAACCAGTCGGCCCGGCGCGGCGCGCCGCGGTCGTCATCGCGTCCAGCCATGTCCTCGTCCAAACCCTCGGAGGCCGGCAGACCGCCGGCCTGCGAGGGAACCCGCGAGGCCATGTCGTCCTCGACCGGGCCGGCCGCGCCCGGCGGCGAGGATGCAATCGTCCGAGCGCGAATAAGTTCCGCCGCGGCTCAATGCGTCCGTTTGCGGCCCACGGAGATATGCCTGAAGCCGTGCCGCTCGGCCTCGGACGGCGGGTAGACGTTGCGCAGGTCGACGAGCACCGGGTTGCGCATGACGCCCTTCAGCCGCCTGAGGTCGAGGGCGCGGAACGCCTCCCATTCGGTGACGAGGACGAGCGCGTCGGCACCGGAGGCGGCGGCGTAGGCGTCGGCGGCGAAGTCGACGCCGTCGAGAAGCAGCGCCGCCTGCTCCATGCCGACCGGGTCGTAGGCCTGGATGGCCGCCCCGGCCGCTTGCAGGGCTGCGATCAGCGCCAACGAAGGCGCCTCGCGCATGTCGTCGGTGTTCGGCTTGAAGGTCAGGCCGAGCACGGCCACCGTCTTGCCCTCGACCGAGCCGCCGCAGGCCGCCACCACCTTGCCGGCCATCGCCGACTTGCGCGCCTCGTTGACCGCGACCACCGCCTCGACGATCCGCGACGGCGCCCCGTACTGCCGCGCCGTCTCGACGAGCGCCCGCGTGTCCTTGGGGAAGCAGGAGCCGCCGAAACCGGGCCCGGCATGCAGGAATTTCGGCCCGATGCGGTTGTCGAGGCCGATGCCGCGGGCGACCTCCTGCACGTCGGCGCCGACCATCTCGCAGATGTCGGCCATCTCGTTGATGAAGGTGATCTTGGTCGCCAGGAACGCGTTGGCGGCGTATTTGATCAGCTCCGCGGTGCGCCGGTCGGTGAACAGGATCGGCGAGGCGTTGAGGTAGAGCGGCCGGTAGAGCTCGCTCATCACCTCGCGCGCCCGCTCCTCCTCGGCGCCGACGACGATCCGGTCCGGCCGCTTGAAGTCGGCGATCGCCGCGCCCTCGCGCAGGAACTCCGGATTGGAGACGACGGCGAAATCGGCGTTCGGGTTCGTCTTCTTGATGATGGCTTCCACCTCGTCGCCCGTGCCGACCGGCACCGTCGACTTGGTGATGACGACGGTGAAGCCGTCCGCGGCGGCGGCGATCTGCCGGGCGGCGGCGTAGACGTAGGAGAGGTCGGCGGCGCCGTCGCCGCGCCGCGACGGGGTGCCGACGGCGATCAGCACCGCCTCGGCCTCGCGCACCGCCGGTGCCAGCTCGGTCGTGAAGCCGAGCCGCGCCTCGCGCGCGTTGCGGCGGACGATGTCCTCGAGCCCCGGCTCGTAGATCGGCACCCTGCCCTGCCGGAGGCTGTCGATCTTGGCCGGGTCGTGGTCGACGCAGGTCACCTCGTGACCGAAGTCGGCGAAGCATGCGCCCGAGACGAGACCTACATAGCCGGAGCCGATGACGGCGACACGCATGACGATTCCTCGGCGGTTCTGCCGTGGCGGGACGCGGGATCCTAGCCGGATCGCCGCAAGGAGGGGGCCGGAACGCGGTGATAGGCGCGGTACCAGTCGACGAAACGCGGCAGGCCGGCATCGAGCGTCGTCGCCGGCTCGTAGCCGAGATCGCGGCGGCTGGTGCCGATGTCGGCGCAGGTGCGGATCGGATCGGCGCTCTGGCCGGGCTCGATGCGGACATCCGCAGGGCGGCCGACGAGGCGCTCGAGGCTCTCGAGCAGATGCGTGACCTTCTCCGAGCGGCCGCTGCCGAGATTGAAGATCCGGTGCGGCGCCTCGGGCGGCGGCGGCCGGTCGAGGGCGGCCAGAATGCCGGCGACGATGTCGTCGACATAGGTGAAGTCGCGCCACATCTCGCCGCCATTGAAGAGGCGCACCGGCGTGCCGTCGAAGATGGCCCGCGCGAAGGAATACACCGCCATGTCCGGGCGGCCGGAGGGGCCGTAGACGGTGAAGAGGCGCAAGCCCGTCGCCGGCAGCCGGTAGATGTCGGCATAGGTGCCGGCCATCAGCTCGGCCGAGCGCTTGGTGGCGGCATAGGGCGAGGCGGGACGGTCCGCAGGATCCTCGACCGCGCTCGGGATGCGCTCGCTGTTGCCGTAGACCGAGGACGAGCTCGCATAGACGAAGTGCTTCAGCACGGGGAGGCGACGGGCGAGCTCGAGCATCGCCACCTGGCCGACGACATTCACCTGCACGTAGGAGAACGGATCCTCGAGCGAGTAGCGGACGCCGGCGCGCGCGGCGAGGTGGATGATGCCGGAGATGTCGGGAAAGGCCTCGGCCAGCGCCGGCGTCGTCGTGCGATCGGCGATGTCGTGCTCGAGGAACAGAAAGCCCGGCTCGGCGGCCAGCTCGGCGAGCCGTGCCCGCTTCAGCCCGAGATCGTAATAGGGGTCGAGATTGTCGACGCCGACCACGCGCTCGCCGCGGCGCAGCAGCGCGATGCTGGCGTGGTAGCCGACGAAGCCGGCCGCGCCCGTCACGAGGATCGTCATCGCCGCTTCTCGCAAGTCCCTCGGCAGGCAGCCACGCATCGTCCGCCCGTGGTCTGTGCCCGCATCGCGCCCTCAGCGCAACCCCCGCCTCGCCCGGCCGGCCGCAAAGCGCTAGACGAAAGGAGCCTTGAACCGGGCCGGGAACGGCGCAGTGTCCGCCCGCGATGCAGAAGGAGAGCCGGCATGGCCGCCGCCAGCGACAGATACGCGCAGATCCCCTATCGCCGTTGCGGACGCAGCGGCCTCGTGCTGCCGGCGATCTCGCTCGGCCTCTGGCAAAATTTCGGCGGCGTCGACGATTACGACACCATCCGCGCGGTGCTGCGGCACGCCTTCGACCGCGGCATCACGCATTTCGACCTCGCCAACAATTACGGCCCGCCGCCCGGCTCGGCGGAAGAGAATTTCGGCGAGGTGCTGGCGCGCGACCTGCGGGGGCACCGGGACGAGCTGATCATCTCCACCAAGGCCGGCTACCGCATGTGGCCCGGCCCCTATGGCGAGTGGGGATCGCGCAAATACCTGCTCGCCAGCCTCGACCAGAGCTTGAGGCGGATGCAGCTCGACTATGTCGACATCTTCTACTCGCACCGCGTCGACCCCGACACGCCGCTCGAGGAGACGATGGGCGCCCTCGACACCGCCGTGCGGCAGGGCAAGGCGCTCTATGTCGGCGTCTCCTCCTACTCGCCGGAGATGACGCGGCGCGCGGCGGCGCTGCTGAAGCAGCTCGGCACCCCTTGCGTGATCCACCAGCCGTCCTATTCGATGCTCAACCGCTGGATCGAGGAAGGGCTGCTCGAGGTGCTCGGCGAGCTCGGCATCGGCTGCATCCCCTTCTCGCCGCTCGCGCAGGGGATGCTGACGAACAAATATCTCGGCGGCCGGCCGGAGGATTCGCGCGTTGCCCGCGGCGGCTCGCTGCGCGAGCAGTTCCTGAGCGAGGATAATCTGGCCCGCATCCGGGCGCTGAACGGGATCGCCGAGCGCCGCGGCCAGAGTCTCGCGCAGATGGCGATCGCCTGGGTGCTGCGCGATCCGCGCGTGACATCGGCGCTGATCGGCGCGCGCAACGTGCAGCAGCTCGAGGACTCGCTCGGCGCGCTCGGCAATCTCGCCTTCTCGTCCGAGGAGCTTGCCGAGATCGACCGCCACGCGAGCGAGGGCGGCGTCGACCTGTGGAAGAACTCCCGGCTCGCCGCGACGGCGTGAGACTTAGTCCGTCGTCCTCCGCCTTCGCGGAGAACGATGGGGGGACGCACCGCCGAGCGTCGCCCTTTCGCGAAAGCCTCTCCGCTCGTCATCCTCCGCGAAGGCGGAGGATCCAGCCTTTTCTCCTTACGCCCCAAAAAAAGCTGGGTCCCCCGCCTACGCGGAGGACGACGATGGAGCGAGCTGCAAGGCCTCTGGTCCCTGGCCTGGTTCCTGGTTCCGTCCTAACGCCAACATAATAGCCTTGACTCATCAATTAGCGATAGCTATTGCTTCCCCATGGTCGCGACCGCCCCCATCGACGCCGTGATGCAGGCGCTCTCCGTTCCCACGAGGCGCGCCGTGTTCGAGCGGATCGTCCGCTCCCGCGAGATCACCGTCGTCGAGTTGACGCGGGGCAGCGGCGTGACCCAGGGAGCCATCTCCCAGCATCTCAAGGCCCTGAAGCAGGCCGGCCTCGTCGCCGAGCGGCCCGACGGCCGGAACGTCTACTACCGCGTCCGGCCCGAGGGCCTCGAGCCCCTCGCCGACTGGATGACCCACTACAGCGCCTTCTGGCGCGACCGGTTCACCGACCTGCATGCCCTCCTGAAGGAGATCGACCCATGAACGTCGCCGCATCCGACACCAGGGACATCGTGGTCGAACAGGAGTTTCCGCACGCGCCGGAGACGATCTGGAGGACATTGACCACCGGCGCGCTGATCGGCCGCTGGCTGATGGAACCGACGGGCTTCGAGCCTGTGACGGGCAAGCGCTTCACCTTCCAGACCAAGCCCGCCGGCGCCTGGGACGGCGTCATCCATTGCGAGGTGCTGGAGGTGATCCCGCACGCGCGCCTCGCCTACAGCTGGAAGGGCGGCCACGAGGGGAATTCCGGCTACGGATCCAAGCTCGACACGGTCGTCACTTGGACGCTGTCGAGGACCGCGAACGGGACGCGCCTCCGCCTCGTGCATGCCGGCTTCATCGTGCCGCGGAACCAGAGCGCCCTCGAGACCATGGGCAATGGCTGGAAGAAGGTCGTCCCGAGCATCGGCCCTGTCGCCGACGCGCAGGACTGAACGGGCGGGAGCGCTGGCGCCGGATCGCGGCGCCAGACCGGCGCTTCGATACGCTTCGTCACAGGAGAGAAGAGAATGAGCGACGCCTATACGGGCGGCTGCGCGTGCGGCGCTGTCCGCTACGAGATCGCCGCCGAGCCGGTCTTCAGGAACCACTGCCAGTGTCGCGACTGCCAGCGCACGAGCGGCACCGGCCATGGCTCCTACCTGACCTTCCCCTCGCGCAAGCAGGTGAGGATCGAGGGCGAGGCGGCGCACTGGGACATGGTCGCCGACAGCGGCAATGTGAAGACGCGCGGCTTCTGCCCCGCCTGCGGATCGCCGGTCTACCTGACCTTCGCCGCCATGCCGGACCTGTTCACCGTGCATGCCGCGAGCCTCGACGATCCGGGCCGGTACGCGCCGCAAGTGCTCACCTATGCCGTACGCGGCCCGGCCTGGGACCTCGTCGACCCGGCCCTGCCGAGCTTCGACAGAATGCCGCCGCCGGCGTGAGGGCCGATGCGCTTCGGGCTATGGGCGGCCGTCCGCCGCGACGACCACACCTGCGATCGGTCCGGCTAGGAAAGGGCGTTCGGTTCTGAACTCGAGAACGCTCCATGCAGACGATCGTGCGCAATCCGACCGACGGGGTCTACGTGGCGACGCCGGACTACATCCACGCGCTGGAAGTGAGGAATGCCGGCCGCATGCTGTTCGTCAGCGGCACCATGGGCCTCGACCTCGCCGGCGTCGCCGGCAAGGGCCTTGCCGAGCAGCTCGATCTCGTCTGGGCCAACATTTCCGCTATCCTCGCCAGCGCCGGGATGACGGTCGACAACGTCGTCCGCGTCACGAGCTATCTCCGCGATCCGGCCTATGCGCAGGCGAACCAGGACGCCCGTGTCGCCGCGCTCGGCGGCCGCGTCGTGCCGACGACGACAATCGCCGTCCAGACGCTGACGCCCGACTGGCTGGTCGAGATCGAGGTCATCGCCGCCGCATGAGCGGCTCGCCGGAGGCGAACGCTGCGCCGTGGCGCCCGAGAGGCTGATGGAAATGCGGCGCACGACGCCATTCGGCGCATCCTCCACAGGATCGCCTCGATTCGGGCGCCCGGCTCGGAGGCCGATGCGGCGAGCTCACAGCCAGGCGTGACCGGGGCGAGTTTTCACATGCGACCGTGCTTCTCCTCCGGCGCGCGGGTGCTCGCCCTCGCGGCGATGGCGGCGATATTTTTCGCGGGCGGCTCGCGGGCCGCCGACGCGCCCTCCCCGGCTCTCGCCGAGTGGATCGGCGCCGAGATGCACGAGGCGAAAATCCCCGGCCTCTCCGTCGCCGTGATCCGCGAGGGAAGGATCGCATGGGCGTCCGGCTTCGGGCTCGCCGACGTGGCCGGAAAGCAGCCGGTGACGCCGAGAACGCTGTTCCAGGCCGCCTCGATCAGCAAGCCCGTCACGGCGATCGCCGCCATGATCGCCGCCTCGGAGGGCACGCTGCCGCTCGACACCGAGGTCGGCCGGATCCTGTCGGAGCCGCGTCGCTGGCAGCCCGTCGCCGGCTGGCGGCTGTTCACCGCATATCCGGACGTGCCGGTGACGCCGCGCATGCTGCTCGCCCACATCGGCGGCACCAGCGATTTCCGCTATTCCGGCTACCGATACGGCTATTTCCGCACGCCGCCGGCGCCGATCGATCGCATCCCGGACCTCTACGAGGAGCTCGCCGGCCTGCCGCCCGCCAACACGCCGGCGGTCCGCGTCATCCGCGAGCCCGGCAAGACCTGGGATTATTCGCCCGCCGGCTACACCATCCTGCAGGCACTGCTGGAGACGGTGCGCCAAAAGCCGTTCTTCGCGCTGATGGACGAGCTGGTGCTGAAGCCCTTCGGCATGGCCGACAGCACATTTGCGCAGCCGACGCCGCCGGACGTCACGGCGCGCATGGCAAAGCCCTACCTGCCGGACGGCACCCCGCTCGCCGACGGGCCGCTCGTCTTCGATACCGCGGCCTCGGGCGGGCTGACGACGACGCCGACGGACCTCGCAATGCTCGTCATCGCCGTGCAGGAGGCGCTCGCCGGGCGCGGGCGGGGCAAGCTTACGCCGGAGATCGCCGAGCGGATGATGGTCCGCCAGCCGGGCCGCACCGCGTCCGACAAGTGCTTTGCGACCGCGACGCCCGACCGCTTCGCCTGCCGGAACTCCTGGGGGCTCGGCTTCGACGTCAATCTCGACCGCACCCTCCAGCACGCTCCCGACGGGGAGCCGACCGGCGGCTATTTCGGCCACACGGGCTTCAACTCGGGCTATCTCGCCGTGCTGATCGGCAGCAAGACCGGCGGCCGCGGCCTCGTCGCCATGGTCAACGCGGCGCCGCTCGACATGTCGGGCGACGTGCCGGGATTCTCGTTCCTGACGAAGCTCGTGCGAAAAGTCGCCGACGAGGAGAAGTGGCCTTGAATGAGCCGTTGAGGCCGTCCCCCGGGACGGCCGCCGAAACCGAGGCCGCCGTCCGCGCAGGCATCCTGCGCGGGCTGGCCGATGTCGCGGCCGGCCGGGTAGCCCCACACGACGTGGCGATGCGACGCCTGCGCGAGGTGATCGTGAGATCGGAGAGCGCAGCTTCACCGCGCGGCGGACCGGGCGCAAAGTGATCGCCGACGCATCCGCTGGCGCCGTCTCCATCGGCTGCACCGGCGATCGGGCAGAGTGCGAGCGGGCGCTCGCCGCGCTCGAGGCCGAGCCGGCCTTCGCCGAGCTGCCGGCGACGATCTTCGAGCGCCCCGACGGCAAATGGGCGGTCGAGATCTTCGCCCCGCCAGGCGAGGACGGCGAAGCATTGCGGGCCGCGGCCGAGACGGCGCTCGCCGCCGCCCGTCTCGACCTGCCGATCGAGGTCGCAGCCGTCGAGCAGCGCGACTGGGTCGCCGCCAGCCTCGAGGGTCTCCCGCCGGTGCGTGCCGGCCGCGTCGTCGTGCACGGCGCGCACGATCGCCGAAAGGTGCCGGCGAACGCGCTCGGCATCGAGATCGAGGCGGCGCTCGCCTTCGGCACCGGCCATCACGGCACCACCGCCGGCTGCCTGTTCGCGCTGCAGGACGTGCTGAGGCGCTCGCGGCCGAGCAGAATGCTGGATCTCGGGACGGGGTCGGGCGTGCTCGCCATCGCCCTCGCCCGGCTGACGCGGCGGCCCGTGCTGGCCACGGACATCGACCCGGTTGCGGTGCAGGCGGCGCGCGAGAACGCCCGCCGCAACCGGACGGGCGCACTCGTCACCGTGATCTGCGCGCGGGGACTGGAGCATCCGGCGCTGCGTGGCGGAAAGAGATTCGACCTCGTGGTGGCCAACATTCTCGCCGAGCCGCTGGTCGGCATGGCGACCGGCATCGCCGGTCTCGTCGCCCCAAGCGGCACGCTGGTCCTGTCCGGCCTGCTCGTCCGCGAGGAGCGGCGCGTCCGCGCGGCCTATGGCGCGCGGGGGCTCGCGCTGCGCGGCCGCAGGCGGATCGACGGCTGGGCGACGCTGGAGTTCCTGCGCCGCGCGTGAAAGCGCGCGGCCCTCAGAACAGGTCGAAGCGCGGGCGGCCCTTCAGCCAGGCCTCGCGGGCGAGCGCCACCGACAGCTCGTCGATGCCCTTCGGCCAGGCGATGCCGCGGTCCTTGGCGGCGCGCGCCAGCAGCTTCTCGCCCTCCGTCGCGCTGCCGAGCTTCAGCGCCTCGCCGATCTCGGCCGCCGCGCGGCGCTTTGCCGGCGCCGGCAGCTCGGAGAGCCGTGCCCTCGCCTCCTCGCTCGGCCGCCCCTTGCCGAAGCCTGCGGCGCGCATCAGGAACAGGGCCGCCCGGGCCTCGTCCGGCTTGGCAT
>JAEZCD010000064.1 GCA_023430145.1 Pseudomonadota bacterium | reverse complement strand
GCGCCTCGACGCCGGAGGCGAAGGCGCTCGTGGCGCGGCTCGCCCGGCTCGGCGTCCGGGTGCGGGCCGCCGCCTGCGATGCCGCCGATCCGAAGGCGCTCGCCGCGCTGCTCGCCGATGTCGGCCGCACGATGCCGCCGCTGAAGGGCGCCATCCATGCGGCGATGGTGTTGGATGACACGCTGATCGACAATCTCGATGCCGAGCGCGTCGAGAAGGTGCTGCGGCCGAAGGTCGACGGCGCCGCCAATCTCGATCGGCTGACGCGCAGCGTCGAGCTCGACTATTTCGTGCTGTTCTCCTCGGCGACGACGGTGATCGGCAATCCGGGCCAGGCGAACTACGTCGCCGCCAACGCCTATCTCGAAAGCCTCGCCCGCAAGCGTCGCGCCGAGGGCCTGCCGGCCCTCGCGGTCGCCTGGGGCGCGCTCGAGGATGTCGGCTATCTCGCCCGCGAGGCGGCCGTGCGCGAAAAGCTCGCGCGAAAACTCGGCCAGGCCGGCATCACCGCCGCCGAGGCGCTGGATGCGCTCGGCCGGCTGCTCGCCGAGACCGATGCGGCCGATCGCGGTGCCTCGACCATCGCCATAGCCCCGATCGACTGGGCGTCCGCCCGGCGGGAATTGCGCCTCCTCGGCTCGCCGATCTTCGCGCAGGTGATCTCCGATGCCGACACCGGCGGCGGCGACTCCGGCGAGCGGGTCAACCTTTCGGCCGTGGTGAAGGGACGCGATCCGCGCCAGGCGCGCGAGGCGGTCGCGGAAATCCTCGTCGGCGAGGTGGCGCGCATCCTGAAGCTGCCGGCGAAGGAGATCGGCCCGCAGCGGCCGCTGGCCGAGCTCGGCATGGATTCGCTGATGGGCCTCGAGCTGCGCATGAGCGTCGAGCGACGATTCGGCATCGAGCTGCCGCTGGTCGCCATCTCGGACACGACGACGCTGACCTCGATCGCCGGCACCATCGTGTCGCGCGTGCAGGACCCGGATGCGGGCGAGGCGGATGCGGAGGGCGAGGCCGCCGATCCGACCGCCGAGCTGGTCCGCCGCCATGTCTCGGACACGGTTCAGTCCGATGAGATGTCGAAGATCGAGCAGGCGGTCCGCACGCGGCGGGCCGAGGCGGGAAGGATCAACTGATGTCGCGTCGTCCGGGGGTTTTGTCGCAGCGCATGCGGGACAGTCTTCTGGGAGCGCTGCGCGAGCCGTCGCGCCCGGCGCCCGCCAATGACACCGCCGCGGAGGCCAAGCCGAAGCCGGTCAAGAAGGCCCGCCCTCGCCGCAGCGCATTCGCCGACCTGCCGGAGCTGACCGAGATCCGCACCCAGAAGGCGGTCGCCGACATGCTCGGCGTCGCCAACCCGTTCTTCCGTGTCCATGACGGGCGGGCTGGTGCCACGACCCGGATCGACCAGCGCGAGCATCTGAACTTCGCGAGCTACAATTATCTCGGCCTCAACGGCCATCCGCACGTCAACGCCGCCGCCAAGCAGGCGGTCGACGACTACGGCACCTCCGTCTCGGCGAGCCGGCTCGTCGCCGGCGAGCGGCCGATCCACCGCGAGCTCGAGCAGCGCATCGCCGCCTTCATGGGCGTCGAGGACGCGATCGTCTTCGTCTCCGGCCACGCCACCAACGTCGCCACCATCGGCCACCTGATGCGGCCGAAGGATCTCGTGCTGCACGATGCGCTGATCCACAACAGCGTCATGGTCGGCGCCAATCTGTCCGGCGCCGCCCGGCGCGCCTTCGCGCACAACGACCTCGACGCACTGGAAGAGATTCTGGCCGCCCGCCGGCACGAGCACGAGCGCTGCCTGATCGTCGTCGAGGGCCTCTACAGCATGGACGGGGATTTCCCCGACCTCGCCCGGCTGGTCGACCTCAAGGAGCGCTACGACGCCTGGCTGATGGTCGACGAGGCGCATTCGCTCGGCATCCTCGGCAAGACCGGGCACGGCATCGCCGAGGAGTTCGGCATCGATCCGCAGCGCGTCGACATCTGGATGGGCACGCTGTCGAAGACGATGTCGGGCTGCGGCGGCTACATCGCCGGCGCGGCGCCGCTGATCGAGTTCCTGAAATTCACCGCGCCGGGCTTCGTCTATTCGGTCGGCATGCCGGCGCCGATCGCCGCCGCCGCCATCGCCTCGCTCGACATTCTCGAGCGCGAGCCGGAGCGGGTGGCTAAGCTGCGCGAGAACGGCAAGCTGTTCCTCGAGCTCGCCAAGGAGGCCGGCCTCGATACCGGCTTCTCGGCCGGCTTCTGCGTCGTGCCGGTGATGGTCGGCGATTCGCTGCGCTCGGTGCATCTCGCCAACCGGCTGCTCGAGCGCGGCATCAACGCGCTGCCGATCGTTCACCCGGCGGTGCCGGAGCGGCAGGCGCGGCTGCGCTTCTTCCTGACGTCGGAGCACGAGCCCGAGCAGATCCGCCGCGCGATCGAGATCACGGCCGAGGAAATGGCCGGGCTCGCCAAAGCCGGTTTCGGCATCAAGATGGCCGCCACGGTCATCAAGGCGACGCGGGGGTAGGGCGCCGGGGGAGGGCATTCTCGCCAGTGCGATCGTCATCCCGCCCGAAGGCGCAGGATCCATCTTTGCTGCCGACAAGATCTGGGGTCCTCAGCCTTCGCGGAGGACGACGACGAAGCGAGCGGCCGGGGAAGGCACCCGGTTCCACCCCCTCCGCTCGTCATGCTGCGGCTCGACCGCAGCATCCAACTTCGGCCCGCACCACCAAGGGTAGGCGAAGCCCTTCCGCCGGTTTGTCTTCTGTCGTGCAGGCGTTCGACTATCCGCGGCCGGCCGCCTTGCGGAGAATGTCGTTGATCCGTGACTGCCAGCCGGCGCCTGAGCTCCGATAGTAGTCGATCACGTCCTGGTCGAGCCGCAGCGTCACCTGGCGCTTCGGTGCGGCGAGGCGTGGCCTGCCGCGCTTCTTGCGGAGAACGTCGGCGATCAGCGCCGGATGGACCTCATGTGCGGGTCGAAGATTCGCGAGGTCCGCGGCGCTGAGAGGCATAGCGTCCGGATCGTCCGCTGCGGCCGCCTCGATCGCAGCGTCCTCTTCGGGCGACAGCGGCGGCAGCCGACGGGCGCGTTCGCGGGCCGCAGCCCGACGGAGCTCGAGATCGGCCAGTTCGGCATCTGTGAGCGCCCTAGTCTCCTTCGGCATATCTGCGGCGTTCCTTGGACGTGGCGAAGCGAAGACTGATTGCGCGGATCCCTTCTTCCATTTCGGTGTAGGCGAGAAAGAACAGGCGGTCGCCGATGAAGCCGATCGCTCGGAAGCGCTGCTCGCCCGTGACGTCCCTATCCTCGTCGACGAGGGCGGTTTCGAACTCGAAATCGGCTGCCCAGGCCAAGTCCACGCCGTGCTTGGAGAGATTGAGCGCGCGCTTAGCTCCATCCCATGTGACGAGCATTATCCGTAGCGCCAAAAAATGAGGAGTGCAAGGTTTTCCGTTACTCCAGAATATCCTACTGCTTGCTCTCCCGCGGATCCTCCTCCACCTCGGCCTTGAAGGCGCTCTGCATCACCCGCGCCTCGACCGCCCGCGGCACGAGGCGGGCCGCACGCGCGAAGAGAACCAGCGGCAGCGGGAAGGCGATCAGCGGCTTTCGCTTGGCGAGCCCTCGGAGAATGATCTTCGCCGCCCGGTCGGCAGGCATCAGGAACGGCTTCCAGCCGCGGTAGCGGCCGCTCATCTCGCTCTCGACGAAGCCCGGGCAGATGACGCTGACCGCGACGCCCTGCGGCCTGAGCCACACATCGGCGGCGCGGCCCCAGGCGATGAGGCCGGCCTTGCTGGCCGAATAGGCGGGCGTGTCCGGCAAGGGCTGGAAGCCGGCGATCGAGGAGACGAGCGCGATCTGTCCGCGAGCGCGCGCTCGCATCGGCTCGATCAGCGGCGTCGCGGTGGCGATCGGACCTTCCAGGTTCACGCGAAGCTGCCGCTGCGCGCTCTCGACCGGCTCGGCCGTCCGCCCGGGCCCGAGGCCGCCAGCGACGCCGGCATTGGCGATCACGAGATCGACCGGCGAGCGGTGGTCGAAATCGAGCAGCACCCTTTCCAGCGCCCCGGCATCGGTGACGTCGACCGCCGCCGCGTCCGCCTCGGCGCCGCGCGCCCGGCAATCCTCGGCGACGGCGCCGAGCAGCGTCTCGTCGCGAGCGATCAGCAGCAGCCTCGTGCCCGGTCCTGCGAGCGCCCGCGCGAGCGCCGCGCCGATGCCGCGGCTCGCGCCGGTGAGGATCACGGAGCGGAAAGGCGCGCTCACAGGCGCGTCCGGCTGCGCATCGCCGCGGCGATCGTGCCCTCGTCGAGATAATCGAGCTCGCCGCCGACCGGCACGCCGTGCGCGAGCCGCGTCACCGTCACCCCTGCCTCGGCCAAGAGGTCGGTGAGGTAGTGCGCCGTCGTCTGGCCCTCGACGGTGACGTTGAGCGCCAGCACGATCTCCTTCACGGCCGGATCGTGCGCACGGGAGACGAGGCTTTCGAGGTTGAGATCCTTCGGGCCGCGGCCGTCGAGCGCCGACAGCGTGCCGCCGAGCACGTGGTAGCGGGCGCTGAGCGCGCTCGCCCGCTCGAGCGCCCAGAGGTCGGCGACGTCCTCGACGACGATGATCACGGACGGATCGCGCTCGGCGTCGCGGCAGATGCAGCAGGGGTCGACGGTGTCGATGTTGCCGCAGGCTCTGCACACCACCACACGCTCCGCCGCCTCGCGGAAGCTTTCGGCGAGAGGACCGAGAAGCGAATCCTTGCGCGCGATGAGGTGCAGCGCGGCACGCCGTGCCGAGCGCGGGCCGAGCCCGGGGAGCTTTGCGAGCAGCTGGATCAGCCGCTCGATCTCGGGCCCGGCGGCGGCGCGTTTCATAGGGTCATTCTACCGGATCGGCGGCAGCCGTGCCGGATCAAAACAGCTTCAGCCCCGGCGGCAGCGGCAGGCCGCCCGTGAGCTCCTTCATCTTCTCGGCCGTCGCCGCCTCGGCCTTGCCCTTGGCGTCGGCATGCGCTGCGACGACGAGGTCCTCGAGAATCTCGGCCTCGTCCGGCTTCATCAGGCTCGGATCGATCCTCAGCCCCTTGAGCGCTCCCTTGGCGGTGAGGCGCACCGTCACGAGCCCGCCGCCCGAGCGGCCCTCGACCTCGATCGTGTCGAGCTCGGCCTGCATCTGCTCCATCTTCTGCTGCAGCTGCTGTGCCTGCTTCATCATGCCCATCAGGTCGCGCATCCGGCTCGTCGCCTCCTTGTTCTATCGGTCGAAATCCTCGGCGAGGTCTGCCGGCGCCTCGTCCGCGAGCTCGTCGTCGGCCACCGGTGCGTCGTCGACGACACGCACGCCGACGATCTTCGCGCCCGGGAAGCGCTCCAGCACCGCCTGCACCTGCGGGTGGCCGGCGATGCCGCGGCGGCGCTCCTCGCTCTCCTGCGCCGCGCGCTCGGCGAGCGTCTGCTCGCCCTCGCCCTGGACCACCGAGACCATCCACCGCTGGCCGGTCCACTCGGCGAGGCGCCGCGCCATCATGCCGGCGAGATCGGGCGGCGCATCGGCGGTCGGCACGAAGTCGATGCGGCCGTTCTCGAAATGCACGAGCCGCACCTGCCGCTCGAGCGAGAATTTCAGCTTGAGGTCGCGCTTCTCGACCGCGAGCGCGACGAGATCCTCGAACCTGTCCAGCCGCCGGCCCGTGGGAGCCTGCGGCGGCGCGGCGGCGATCGGCTCGGGAGTCTCGGCGGCCGGCTGCGGACGGGCCAGCGCCTGCGC
>JAEZCD010000022.1 GCA_023430145.1 Pseudomonadota bacterium | reverse complement strand
CGCAGATGCAGGCGTCCCCGCGGAAGGTCGCGTCACAGCTCGGCCGCGCCCCCCAGCACCGACTGCGTGGCGCGGTCGGGCCCGAAATCCTCCGCCGACTGCACGGCGAGGGCGCTGGCGAGCCGGTTGCGTGCGCGGTTGACGCGGCTCTTGATGGTGCCGATGGCACAGCCGCAGATCTGCGCCGCCTCCTCGTGCGAGAAGCCCGAGGCGCCGACGAGGATAAGCGCCATCTTCTGCTCGGCCGGGAGTGCCGCGAGGGCGTGCTGGAAGTCCTTGAAGTCCATGTGGCCCGGCTGGTCGGCCGGCGTCGCGAGCTTGGCGGCGAGAGCCCCGTCCGCGTCCTCGACCTCGCGCTTGTGCTTGCGCAGCACCGAGTAGAACCGGTTCTTGAGGATGGTGAAGAGCCAGGACCGGAGATTGGTGCCGGGTTCGAACGAATCGAGATGGCTCCACGCCCGCACGAGCGTGTCCTGGACGAGATCGTCGGCCTTGTCCCGATCGCCGATCAGCGTGATGGCGAAGGCCCGGAGACTGGGAATGGAGGCTATCAACTCGTCCTTCAGAGCCGTCTGGCCCGGCGTCATGGCCTCTCCGCCGGCTTGCGGCCTGCGGTCGCGGCCCGTGCCTCCGGCACCGGCTCGGCAGGGCTCTGCAGGGCGTCCAGCAGACGCACGAGGTTCTCCGGCATCGGCTCGTGCACGACCTCGTCGAACATCGCCTTCAACTGCCGCCCGATATGCGCCTGCACGCCCGGATCGAACGGAGCCCTCGTCCGCCGGCCCGTCTTTCCCGGGTCGTCACTCATCTACTCGCCTTGGTTTGCGCCGAGCCGCACATCGCTTCCGGTGCCCGCGGGAAGTTAGATGGCCGATCGGCAAATTTGAATTCATAATCTGCGCGCCGAGCCCATTAACGCCCGGACCCGCCCGCGGGTTCCTTAGCTGTGCCATCTTGTTTTCCGAAGCGGAACCTTAACCGAACCCGGGTGTTAGGACCGCATGTGTAAAGGAGCGCGGTGATTTCATGACTCTGTCCGACCGGCTGGGACCGCACCTACCCTATCTGCGTCGCTTCGCGCGCGCCCTCACCGGCTCGCAGCCGGGTGGCGACGCCTATGTCGTCGCCACGCTCGAGGCGCTGCTCGCCGACGGCGGCCTCATCCGTCCGGACGAGGATCCGCGCGCCGGCCTCTACCGCGTCTTCCTCAAGATCTGGTCCTCCGGCAGCCCGGACGCGCGCGGCGCGGCGGACGCGTCCGACGACCTGCCGCCCGCCGAGCGCAGGCTCGGCGCGCTGCCGGCACGCGAGCGACAGGCCTTCATTCTCGTCGCCGTCGAGGGGTTCTCGCTCGCCGAGACGGCCCACATCCTCGGCGCCACCGAGCCCGAGGTGGAGGCGCTGATCGAGGCCGCCGGCCGGCAGATCGCCCAGCAGGTGGCGACCGACGTGCTCATCATCGAGGACGAGCCGATCATCGCCATCGACCTCGAGCATCTCGTCCGCAGCCTCGGCCACGAGGTCATCGGCATCGCCCGCACGCAGGCGGAGGCGCAGGCGATCATGCGCAACCGGCGGCCGGGCCTGGTGCTGGCCGACATCCAGCTCGCCGACGGCAGCTCCGGCATCGACGCCGTCAACGACCTGCTGCAGATCGTCCAGGTGCCGGTGATCTTCATCACCGCCTATCCCGAGCGCCTTTTGACGGGCGCCCGCCCGGAGCCCGTCTACCTGTTCGCGAAGCCCTTCCGGGCCGACACCGTGAAGGCGGTGATCAGCCAGGCGCTGTTCTTCGAGGCCAAGGCGACGCCGGCCGACATCGGCGGCGACCGCGGCAAGAGCGGCACCGTCCCTGCGCACTGATCCGCCGTCCTCCGGGAACCGACGCACCGCTGCTGCCGTTGATGGCAGCAGCGCTTCCCCACACTCGGATGAACGCGGCGTGTCGTGAGTCTGGCCATCGCCGAGGGCAGTTCCATCCTTCAAGCTCTTCCCGGATTCCTGTTCGCCGGCGTGCTCGCCCTCGCGGGCGCCGCAGCGCTGTTGCCGGTCGACGGCCTGTCGCCCCGCGTCCGCGGACCGGTCGCCGCGCTCGCCTTCGCGGGCTCAGGCGCCCTCGTCGCCGCCGCTGTTGTCGGATCGCCGATCCTCGCCGCGCTGGCGGCCGGCGCCGCCGCCCTCGCTTTGCTGGTCCTCGTCCGGGGCGCCCTCACGCGCCCGGAGCCGGCGCCGATCGTCGAGCCCGCCATGGCGACCGAGCTCGCCGAGGCCGAGGGCGCGCTCGACGAGCTGCGGGCCACCAATCGCGCGCTGGAGGAGGTGGTGCTCGAGCGCACCCGCGAGCTCGCCGAGACGACGCGGCGGTTCGAGACCGCGCTCGACGGCTCGGACGTGACCATGTTCCAGCAGGATCCCGACCTCCGCTACACCTGGGTCTACAACCCGATGCCGGGCCTGCCCAACATCGTCGGGCGCACCGACGAGGAGGTGCTGCCGCCGGCGACGCTGGCCGAGGTGGAGGCGCTGAAGCGTCAGGTCATCGAGACCGGCGAGCCGGCGACGGCCGAGATCTCGCTGCCCTCGCCGGACGGCGAGCGCTGGTTCAAGCTGCGCGTCGAGCCGCTCGACCGCTCGCAGCCGATCGGCATCACCTCGATCGCCGTCGACGTCACCGCGGCCAAGCAGAGCGAGGCGCATCTGCGGGCTATCCTGCGCGAGCTGACGCACCGCTCCCGCAACCTGCTCGCCGTCATCCAGGGCATCGCCCGCCGGACCGCCGCCTCGGCCGAGACGGTCGACGCCTTCGTCGACCGCTTCGGCGCCCGGCTGCAGGCGCTCGCGGCCGCGCACGACCTCCTGGTCGACAGCTCCTGGAAAGGGGCCGCGCTGCGCGAGCTGGTCGACGCCCAGCTGGCCCATATCGGCACCGAGGCGAGCGGTCGCCAGATCTCGGTCGAGGGAGCGCCGATCGTGCTGCGCCCGGATGCGGCGCAGCACCTGTCGCTGGCCCTGCACGAGCTCGCCGCCAACGCGGTGCAGCACGGCGCGCTCTCCGATGGCGGCGGCCGCGTCAATGTCAGCTGGCAGCTGCCCGGCGATCGCGAGGGCCTCAGCGACGTCGAGCTCGTCTGGCGCGAGGACGGCGGCCCGGCGGTCGCCGAGCCGGCCTCGTTCGGCTTCGGGCAGGTGGTGCTGGACCGGTTGGTGCCGCGCGGCCTCGACGGCGACGCGACGCTCGAGTTCAAGCCCTCCGGCGTCGTCTGGACGCTGCGCTTCCCGACTAGCAACATCCTCACCGAAGGCCGCCGCTGAGCCGCGCCGGCGTCCGCGGCATTGTCGCGCGCGCCAGCGATTGACCCGGCTGGCGGATCGCGCCAAGGTCCCGGCCGTTTTCAAACTCATCGAAAAGAGCAGGACCGATGGCAGGCGAGCGCTACAACGCGCGCGAGGCTGAGCCGCGATGGCAGGCGGCGTGGGACGCGCGCGGCGTGTTCCGCACCGACAATGCCGATCCGCGGCCGAAATACTACGTGCTCGAGATGTTCCCCTATCCGTCCGGGCGCATCCACATGGGCCATGTGCGCAACTATGCCATGGGCGACGTCGTCGCCCGCTACATGCGCGCCAAGGGATATTCCGTCCTGCACCCGATGGGCTGGGACGCCTTCGGCCTGCCGGCCGAGAACGCCGCCATGGCGGGCGGCGTCCATCCCAAGACCTGGACCTACGACAACATCGCCACCATGCGGGGCCAGCTGAAGTCGATGGGCCTGTCGCTCGACTGGAGCCGCGAGATCGCCACCTGTGACCCGGACTACTACCGGCACCAGCAGGCGATGTTCTTGGATTTCCTCGCCGCCGACCTCGCCTACCGCAAGGAGAGCCGCGTAAATTGGGACCCGGTCGACCACACCGTGCTCGCCAACGAGCAGGTGATCGACGGCAGAGGGTGGCGCTCGGGCGCCGAGGTCGAGCAGCGCGACCTCGTGCAGTGGTTTTTTCGCATCACCCGCTATTCGGACGACCTGCTTGCCGCTCTCGACCGGCTCGGCCGCTGGCCCGAGAAGGTGCGGCTGATGCAGCGCAACTGGATCGGCCGCTCGGAGGGTCTTGCGGTCCGCTTCCGGCTGACGCCCGAGACCGCGCCGCCGGACTGGCGCGATCTCGAGGTCTATACGACCCGTCCGGACACGCTGTTCGGCGCGAGCTTCATGGCGATCTCGCCCGACCATCCGCTGGCCGCGGCCGCGGCCGACAAGGACCCCGCCCTCGCCGACTTCATCGAGGAAGCGCGGCGGCTCGGGACGAGCGTCGCCGCACACGAGACGGCCGAGAAGAAGGGCTACGACACCGGCATCCGCGCCGTGCACCCGTTCGATCCAGCCTGGAAGCTGCCGGTCTACGTCGCCAACTTCATCCTGATGGACTATGGCACCGGCGCCATCTTCGGCTGCCCGGCGCACGACCAGCGCGACCTCGATTTCGCCCGCAAATACCATTTGCCGGTGACGCCGGTGGTGGTGCCGGAGGGCACGCCTGTGGCCGAGTTCGTCGTCGAAGACACCGCCTATGACGGCGAGGGAAAGCTCGCCAATTCGCGCTTCCTCGACGGGCTCGACGTGCCCGCCGCCAAGGAGGAGGTCGCGCGCCGGCTCGAGACCGAGTTCCTCGACAGCCGCCCGGTCGGCCGTCGCGAGGTCAATTATCGCCTGCGCGACTGGGGCATCTCGCGCCAGCGCTATTGGGGCTGTCCGATCCCGGTCATCCACTGCGACATCTGCGGCGTGGTGCCGGTGCCGAAGGCCGACCTGCCGGTCCTGCTGCCGGACGATGTGAGCTTCGAGGTGCCCGGCAATCCGCTCGACCGGCATCCGACCTGGCGCGACGTCGCGTGCCCGCAATGCGGCAGCCCCGGCCGGCGCGAGACCGACACCATGGACACCTTCGTCGACTCGTCCTGGTATTTCGCCCGATTCACGGCGCCCGATGCGCCGACGCCGACCGATCGCGCCGCCGTCGACCGCTGGCTGCCCGTCGACCAGTACATCGGCGGCATCGAGCACGCGATCCTGCACCTGCTCTATTCGCGCTTCTTCACCCGGGCGATGCGCGACACCGGCCATTGCGGCCTCGACGAGCCGTTCGCCGGCATGTTCACGCAAGGCATGGTGGTGCACGAGACGTTTCGTGCGCCGGACGGCGCCTGGGTGATGCCGTCCGAGGTGCACGTCCTCGGCGACGGGGGCGGCCGCAAGGCGGTGCGGATCGCCGACGGCACGCCGATCGAGATCGGCCCGATCGAGAAGATGTCGAAGTCGAAGAAGAACACCGTCGACCCGACCGACATCATCGCGACCTACGGCGCCGACACCGCGCGCTGGTTCATGCTGTCGGACTCGCCCCCCGAGCGCGACGTGATCTGGACCGAGGCTGGCGTCGAGGGCGCCGGCCGCTTCGTGCAGCGCGTCTGGCGCCTCGTCGGCGAGATCGCCGAGCACGGCGCCCCCGCCGGCACGCCGATGCCCGCGAGCTTCGGGCCGGAGGCCACCAACATCCGCCGCGCTGCGCAGGCCGCGCTGGCCCGCGTCGGCTCGGACATCGAGCGGCTGCGCTTCAACCGCTGCGTCGCGCATATCCACGAGCTCGCCAACGCGCTGCACCACGCGCTGCAGGCGGCCGGAGCGGCGCCGCCGGCCGACGTCGCCTTCGCGCTGCGCGAAGCGGGGGAGATCCTGGTGACGATCATCGGGCCGATGATGCCGCACCTCGCCGAGGAGTGCTGGGCCGCGCTCGGGCACTCGACCATGCTGGTCGAGCAGGCCTGGCCGGCGCACGACCCGGCCCTCCTCGTCGCCGACACGATCACCCTGCCGGTGCAGGTGAACGGCAAGAAGCGCGACGAGATCGTGGTCGCCCGCGACGCCGGCGCGGCCGAGATCGAGGCGCTCGTCCGCAGCCTCGAGACGGTGGCGCGTGCGCTCGGCGAGAAGCCGGTGCGGAAGGTGGTGGTCGTGCCGCAGCGGATCGTCAACGTCGTGGGGTGAGGCGCCTCCGCTTCCCTCTCCCCTCGTGGGCCCCCCCGGGGGGGGGGGGCGGGGGGGCGGGGGGCCGC
>JAEZCD010000399.1 GCA_023430145.1 Pseudomonadota bacterium | reverse complement strand
CCGGCCCCCGCGCCCCCGGCGCCTGTGGATCGAGATCGGTCCACATCACATCCGGACAAACCGCTGATCTAAGGCTCGGCGCCGACGATGGCGAGGCGCGGCCGTGCCGCGGCGGGCGTGCCGAGATAGACGTCGACGAGCGCGTTGATGGCCGAGAGCCCGTCGAGCAGGCCCGGAATGTGCACCTTCGACGGCTCCGGCTGGTTCGGCAGAGCCCGCAAGGCCGCCGCCATGCGGCGCGGATCGACGCTCTCCTCGGGCTCCAGCATCTGCATCAGGCCGAGCTCGGCGGCCCGCGAGGCGCGGATGTATTGCTCGGCGCGCGGCTGCGTCCGCGGCACGATCAGCGCCCGCTTGTCGAAGGACAGGATCTCGCAGAACGTGTTGTAGCCGCCCATCGCCACGACGCCGACCGCGCGCTCGATCAGCGGCTCGATGCTCGCCTCGAAGGTCACCGCATGGACGTGCTTGAGGCGCGCGACGCGCTCCATGAAGCCCGTCTGCTGGTTGCTGCCCATGAACGGGCCGAGCACGATCTTGGCGGCGACCCCGATGGTCGGGTCGAACTCGTAGGCGCGCAGCACCCAGTCCACCAGCATCGCGCCGTCGCCGCCGCCGCCGGTGGTGACGAGCACGTAGGGCTCGTCGTCGTCCTCCTCCTCGGGCTGCTGCCCGTCGACCCCGGAAGGGGCCACCGTTCGCCGCAGATAGCCGGTGTAGACGATCTTTCGGGCCACCCCCTCCGGGAGGCGGATGCCCTCGAGCGGATCGCTGATCTGCGGCAGCCCGTAGACCCAGATGTGATCGTAGAGCTTCTCGACCGCCGGCATCGCCCGCTTGCGCTCCCACTCGCCGGCGAGACGCTCCGGATCGTCGAGCACGTCGCGCAGGCCGAGCACGAGGTGCTTGCCCCGCCGCTTCAGGAGCGCCAGCGCCTCCGCGACCTCGCCGCGCAGGCCGAGCGGCTCCTTGTCGACGATGAAGATGTCCGGCTCGAAGATCTTCGCCGTCTCGAGGATGATGGCCGAGCGGATCGCCGTCAGCTCCTCGATCGACATGCCCGGGCTGTGGGCGGCGTAGCTCTCGTTGCCGAGCTTGACGACGCCCGGCACGCGGATGAAGTCGACGTTCGGATGGAAGCTGAACGAGCCGATCAGCGGCGAGCCGGCGATGATGAGGACCGACAGGTCCTGGCGATAGGTGACGAGGGACTGCGCGATCGCCCGGCACCGCCGCAGATGCCCGAGGCCATAGGAGTCATGGCTGTAGACGAGGACGCGGGGCGGTCTGCCAGACAAGGAAATCTCCCCGCGGGCGATCGCGCCGACCATGCAAGCATGGCCACGATCGCATGTAGGCCTCAAGGATCGCCACGTTTTGGTGCGCAGCGCAAGCTTCAGCGTGGCGCGAGCGCCGAGGTGCGGCGATCCGGCCACACCCACGCCGCGCCGGGGTTGATCGCCGTTCGATGTGGCGTCACTCTGCCGACTTGCCACCGGTCGAAAGTGACGCACCGTGAGCGCTTGGGGCTTCGTGCGCGATCGGGAATGGGTCTGGGGCGCTCTCGCGGTGGCCGTCCTCGTCGGCGGCTGGCTGCTCGATCCGCTCGGCCTTGCCGAACGCGGCCGCGAGGCCGCCTTCGAGACGCTCGGCTCGCTCCTGCCGCGCGCCGGCACCGGGCAGGTGGTGGTCGTCGACATCGACCGCGAGAGCCTCGCCCGCATCGGTGCCTGGCCGTGGCGGCGCAGCGTTCTGGCGAGGCTCGTCGATGCGATCGCGGCGCGCAAGCCGCGGGTGATCGCAGTCGACATCCTGCTCTCGGGGCCCGACCGCAAGGGCCCGGCCGCTTTGGCGCGCGAGCTCTCGGCGGCGCTCGGCGAGGGCGCCGCGGTGCAGCTTCCATCCGGGATGCCCGACGACGACGCGGCTCTCGCGGACGCAGTCACGAGGGCCGGCAACGTCGTGCTCGGCATCGTCCTCGACGATTCCGGTCGCGATCCGGCGCCGTTTCCGGTGCCGCTCAACGCCCAGGGCGAGGTGGGCGCCATCGATCCGTGGCGCACCGTGGGCCTGCTCGCCCCCTTCGAGCCGCTGACGGTCGGCGCCGCCGGCATCGGCGTGCTGTCGTTCCGCGACGGTCCGCTCGGCCGCGTCTCGACCGCCCCCGTACTGGCGCTTGCCGGCAGCGATCCGTTTCCCGGCCTCGCCCTGGAGGCGGCACGGGTCGGCGCCGGCGCCTCGCTGCTGACGCTGAAGGGCGATCCGCCGCGCGTCGCGGCCGGCCCGAGCGAGGTGCGGATCGACGCCGCCGCGGCCATGAGCCTGCATGGGGCCGCGCCGGGCTACTGGGCCGCGCAGAGCATACCGGCCTGGCGGCTGCTCGCGGAGACTCCGGCCGATATCCCCGACCTCGACGGGCGCTACGTGCTGATCGGCTCGAGCGCGCCCGAGGCCGGGGCGCTGCTGCCGGTCGGCAACCGGGCGCTGGCGCCGACGGTGCAGATCCAGGCCGACGCGCTCGAGCAGATGCTGAGCGGGGATTTTCTCGTGCGGCCGCCGGCCATGCGCGGGATCGAGGCCGCCATCATGGCGGCGCTCGGATTGCTCGCGGTCGCGCTTGCGACGGTGCTGTCGCCGCTCTCGGCGGCAGCGGCTGCGAGCGCGCTCTTTATCGGCTGGCTGGCGATCGTCGCCGCGGCCTTCCTGCGCGAGGGGCTGCTCGTCGATCCGATCGGCCCCTGCCTCGCCGTCTTTCTCGGCGCCAACGTGACCGAGCTCGCCGGCTTCATCCGCACCCGGGCGCTGAAGACGGCCATCCAGGACCGCTTCGAGCGCTACCTCGCTCCCGAGGTGGTCGCCCGCCTCGTCAAGGAGCCCACCATCCTGCGGCTCGAGGGTGAGCTGCGCGAGGTGACGGCGCTGATGACCGACGTCGAGGGCTTTTCGGCGATGACCGAGAGCGCCGACCCGCAGACGCTGGTGCACGTCCTGGATGCCTATTTCGACGGCGTCACCGAGCTCGTCGTCGAGCATGGCGGCATGGTCGACAAGATCGTCGGCGACGCCGTGCTGGCCTTCTTCAACATCCCCGCCGCGCTGCCGGACCATCCGCTCGCCGCGCTCCGCTGCGCACAGGCGATCGTCGCCTTCACCGAAGAGTTCCGCAGGACGCCGGCCGCGGCGGCGCTGGGCTTCGGCCGCACCCGCTGCGGCATCGAGACGGGCGATGCGATCGTCGGCGACGTCGGCGGCCGAAGGCGGCTCGACTACACCGCCTACGGCGTCGTGGTGAACAAGGCGGCACGATTCCAGAGCGCCAACAAGGGGCTCGGCTCGGCGATCTGCGTCGGCCCCACCGCCGCCGGCCGCATCGGCGCGGCGGTGGCGCTGCGCTCGCTCCGCCGGGTCGAGGTGCGCGGCATGCAGGAGCGCTGCGAGCTGTTCGAGCCGTGGGCCGCCGAGGTGCCGGCCGAGCTGCGGACACTCTACGACGAGGCCGTCGCGCTCGCCGAGACCGATCCCGGCGCCGCGCGGGCGAAGCTCGAGGCCTATGCGCGCCGCCGGCCGGCCGACCCGGTCGTCGGCGCCTGGCTCGGCGAGCGGCTGCCGAAAAGGCTCAGTTGACGCTGTTCAGCGCCGCGGCGATGCGCGCCGCCCCCCATTTCTTCGGCGGCGTCGGCGCCGTCCGGGCGTTGACGAGGTCGGTGCCCTCGCCGCGCTGCAGCGCCACCGTGCCGCCCTTGGTACGCACGGCGACCACGCCGCGCTGCACGAAGACCCCGGTGACGCCGTTGCTCGGTCCGACGAAAAAGGCCGTGCCGCGCGTGGCGATGACGCTGAACGGGGTGCGCACGACGAGCGAGCCGCCCTTGCCCGAGTCGATACGGTCGAACAGCATGGCGCCCCGCTCCAGCACGATCTCGCCGCCCTGCTCGACGATCGCCTTGTCGATCTTCAGCCGGGTGCGCTCGCCGAGCTGCAGCTTGGTCTCGGTGCCGAGCTGCAGGGAGAGGCGGGACTGCGCCGAGGTCTGCAGGGTCTCGTCGAGGAAGACGTCGGCGCCGGGCGCCAGTTCCCGGGCGGCGCCGGAGAGAATGCCGGTCGCCTTGCCGCGGGCGGAGGCGACCTCGCCGACCGCGTCGGCGGCCGAGGCGGCGATCGATCCCGCCGGGGCGGCGAGGAGGGTCGCGAGAACGGCGAGCGAGCAAGCACGCGCGAGGGTCCGCATGAAGACTTCTCCGATGGATCGGATCCGCATGTACGGATCCACGATGAACGCACGCTGAAAAACGTCCGGATGCGCGCCGGCCGGCGGTTCAGGTGCAGCGCCCCGATCCTTGCGGCAAATCAATGCCGAGGCGGCCGCAGACCCTTTCCGTGCGACAGTCGAATGCTTCGGTGTCGTCAGCCTCGCGATGTTCATTGGCTTTGAACACTTGGGGGGCTAAAGCAATAGCACGTCCTCGACCGCCGCGGCACATGCCGCCCGCGCTCGAAAGAATCTGGAGCCCTGCCGCTATGCACCGCCTCGCCCGCTTCGCCGGCGTGTTCCTGGTCGCGATTCTTCCCTCCCTGGTGCTCGCGCAGACGCCGCCCACGGCCAGCGCTCCTTCCGGCGCGCCGGCGAAGGTCGGCGAGCTCCTCAGGCTGCTCGACGATCCGAGCGTCAAGGCGTGGCTCGAGTCGCAGGGCGCCGCGTCGACCGCCGCTGCGCCGGCGAGCGTTCCGGGGCCCGCAGACCAGAAGACGGCCCAGAAGGCGGCCGAGCCGCCGCGCGAAGACGCCGCGGCAAGGGCCGCCAAGGCGGGAGCGGAAGTCGCCTCGATGGTCGATCGCCTCGGCAAGCGCGTCGACGAGCTCGAGGCCCACCTCGAATGGGTTCTCCGGGCGATGCCGGCGCTGCCGGCCGAGCTCGGCGGCGCCTATGATCGCTTCCAGACCGAGCTGCGCGGTGCCGGATTCCTCAAGATCTTCATCCTCGTCCTCGGCTTCAGCCTGCTCGGCTTCGGGCTCGAATGGGTCTTCCGCCGCCTCACCCGTCGCCTCCGGATCGCGGCCGCGGAGCGGCCCGCGGACGGGCTCGGGCCGCGGCTGAAGTCCGTCGGCATCCGTCTCGCCGTCGATGTCGCCTCGGTCGCCGTCTTCGGCCTCGGCAGCATCGGCGCCTTCCTGATCTTCTCCTGGCCGCCGACAGTGCGCGAGGTGGTGCTCGCCTATCTCGTCGCCGTGCTCGTGATACGCCTCGTGGTCGCGGTGACGCGGGTGCTTCTCGTGCCCCGGCCGCGCGAGGCGGAGCATCCCGATCGCCACCGCGTCATTCCGGCGAGCACGGAGGCGGCGCAGTTCTGGGATCGCCGCATCGCCTTCCTCATCGCCTATGTCCTCGTCTGTCTCGCGACCCTCGACCTGTTGATCCCGCTCGGCGTCACGCCGGCGGGCCGAGCCGCGGCCGGTCACATCCTCGGCGTCGGCCTCATCCTGATCGCCCTCGAGATCGTCTGGCGGCGGCCGCGCGAGCCCGGCACCGACAGTCACGACAGACACCGCTCGATCGCCTGGCGGGCGGTGCTGAGCGCCTATCTCCTGCTGCTCGGCACGCTCTGGTTCATCGGCGCGACCGGCCTCGTCATGCTCCTGTTCGTGCTGCTGTTCGTGCCGCTGGCGCTGTCGATCACCGAATCGGCGGTGCATCACCTGATGCGCGCCGAGCCGGCGCCGCCGTCCGCGACGGAGGGGGCGGAGGCACTCGAGGCGGCAGCCGATGCCCCGGCGGCGGCAGCCCCGTCCGCCTCCGAAGGCGTTCTCGGCGTCTTCCTCGAGCGCGGCCTGCGGGCGCTGATCATTCTGGCGGCCGTGCTGTTGCTCGCCTGGGCCTGGAACGTCGATCTCGTCGCGCTGACCCGCGGCGGCGAGACGCTCGGCATGCGTATCGCGAGGTCGGCGCTGTCGATCGTCATCATCCTCTTGCTCGCCGATCTCTTCTGGCAGCTCCTGAAGGCGCTCATCGACCGCCAGCTCGCCGCGACCGCGGCGGCGCCCGGCACCGAGATGGCGATCCGCCAGGCGCGGCTGCGGACGCTGCTGCCGATCCTGCGCAACATCGCCCTCGTGGTCATCGCGAGCCTCGCGATCCTGATGACGCTCTCCGAGCTCGGCGTGGAGATCGGGCCGCTGATCGCCGGTGCCGGCGTCGTCGGCGTCGCCGTCGGCTTCGGCGCGCAGACCATCGTCAAGGACATCATCAGCGGCATCTTCTACCTCCTCGACGACGCCTTCCGGGTCGGCGAGTACATCCAGAGCGGCAAGTACCAGGGCACGGTGGAATCCTTCTCGCTGCGCTCGGTGCGGCTCAGGGCGCCGCGCGGGCCGGTCTTCACCGTGCCTTTCGGCGAGCTCGGGGCGATCGAGAACCTGTCGCGCGACTGGGCCATCGACAAGTTCCAGATCGGCGTCACCTACGACACCGACCTCGAGAAGGCCCGCAAGCTGATCCGCAAGGTCGGCGAGCAGCTGAAGGCCGATCCGGAGATGGGGCCGAAGATCATCGAGCCCCTGAAGATGCAGGGCGTGCAGGAGTTCGGCAGCTACGCGATCCAGCTCCGGGTGAAGCAGACGACGCGGCCGGGCGAGCAGTTCGGCATCCGTCGCAAGGCCTATGCGATGATCAAGAAGGCCTTCGACGAGAACGGCATCGCCTTCGCCTTCCCGACGGTGCAGGTGGCCGGCGGCGAGGGCGGGGCCAAGCCCGCCGTCGCCAACCAGGTGCTGGAGATGATGAAGCCGGCGCCCGCCGCGGAGTGACCGTGCCGGCGGGGAACGGCGCGCTCACGCCACCCAGAGGCCGCGGCTCTTGTGCCAGTCCTCGATCGACTGCTCCGGGTAGAGGTCGAAGCAGCGGTCGTTCGGCCCGACGTCGGGCACCACCCACTCGGCCTTGAAGCGCAGCATCAGGTGGACCTTCTCGGGCGGCACCGGCAGCGGCGTGTCGATCGCCGAGGCGAAGGGGTGGACGAGCTCCGGCCAGCTCTCGTCGAACACCCAGAGCGCGGTGCCGCAGAGGGTGCAGAAGCTGCGCTCGCCCGAGCTCGTCTGCCCGTCGATCTCGGCCCGGAAGACGCCGATCGCCTCCCCGCCCTCGACGGCGAGCGTGGCCTTGTCGCCCATGATGTTGATGGCGAAGCCGCCGCCGCCGTCCGTCTTGCGGCAGATCGAGCAGTAGCAGCGCTGGTAGGGATAGGGCGTGTGGCTGTCGACCGTGAAGGCGATTGCGCCGCAGCGGCACGAGCCGGAGAGAGTGAGGGGCATTTCGGTCCTCGTCGCGAATGGCCGGGAGCGTCACATATAGGGCGATCGGGAGCGGCTGGTTCCCTCGCCGTCATTGCGAGCGAAGCGATCCGGCTTTCTGTGCCGTCCGAACGCCGGATTGCTTCGTCGCCGGCGCTCCCAGGAAGAAACCGAGTTCGCGATCGGTCTCCGAAAGGTCTGGGTCCCCTTCCCCGTGCTTCGCGCGGCCGGGGACGACACCCTAGCATCTCTCGGTGTCGTCCCCGGCGTGCCGAAGGCGCGGGAAGGGGACCCAGAGGGCATCAGGGAAGGCACCGCGCGTTTCATCGACTCGGGTCCGCCGAAGGCCGGTCCTCGACTGGCAATGATGGCGAGGCCGGGCCGCACCGCACCGGCGACCGGGCCGAGGTTGCTAGCCGCTGCCGCTGCCGCTATCTAGGCGCGCCTTTTCACAAGCGATCCCGCGCGCATGTCCCGCATCGTGATGAAATTCGGCGGGACCTCCGTCGCCAATGTCGAGCGCATCAAAACGGTCGCCCGGCACGTCAAGCGCGAGGTCGACGCCGGCCACGAGGTGGCCGTCGTGGTGTCCGCCATGTCGGGTGCCACCAACCAGCTCGTCGCCTGGTGCCGCGAGACCGCCGTGCTGCACGATGCGCGCGAATACGATGCCGTGGTCGCCTCCGGCGAGCAGGTCACGGCCGGGCTGCTCGCCATCGCGCTGCAGGAGGCCGGAATCTCCGCGCGATCCTATCAGGGCTGGCAGGTGCCGATCCGCACCGACAAGGCGCACGGCGCCGCCCGGATCGAAGCGGTTCCGGGCGAGGCGCTCGTCTCGCGCCTCGTCGACCGCCAGGTGCCGGTGATCGCCGGCTTCCAGGGAATCGGGCCCGACGAGCGCATCACCACGCTCGGCCGCGGCGGCTCCGACACGAGCGCGGTGGCGATCGCCGCCGCCGTCGAGGCCGACCGCTGCGACATCTATACGGACGTCGACGGCGTCTATACGACCGACCCGCGCATCGAGAACAAGGCGCGGCGGCTCGACCGAGTGGCCTTCGAGGAGATGCTCGAGATGGCCTCCTCCGGCGCGAAAGTGCTGCAGGTGCGCTCGGTCGAGCTCGCCATGGTGCACAATGTGCGGGTGCTGGTCCGCTCGAGCTTCGTGGCCCCCGACGCGCCGGAGCTTCTGCGGGCCAACGAGCCGCCCGGCACCCTCATCTGCGACGAGGACGAGATCTTGGAACAGCAGGTCGTCACCGGCATCGCCTACTCCAAGGACGAGGCGCAGATCACGCTGCGACGCGTCGCCGACAAGCCCGGCGTCGCGGCAGGCGTGTTCGGCCCGCTCGCCGAGGCGAGCATCAATGTCGACATGATCGTCCAGAACATCTCCGAGGACGGCCGGCACACCGACATCACCTTCACGGTGCCGGTCGCCGACTACGAGCGCTCGCTCGCCATCCTGCGGGGCGCCGAGAGCAGCATCGGCTATGCCGACCTGCAGGGCGCCACCGACGTCGGCAAGGTATCGGTGATCGGCATCGGCATGCGCAGCCATGCCGGCGTCGCCGCCGCCTGCTTCCGCGCGCTCGCCGACCGAGCGATCAACATCCGCGCCATCACCACCTCGGAGATCAAGATCTCGGTGCTGATCGACGCCGCCTACACCGAGCTTGCCGTTCGGACTCTCCATTCGTTATACGGGCTCGACAAGGCCTGACCCCGGACCGCGGAAGGCGCGCGGCCCGACTAGCCCAAGAACCCCGGAGCGATGTCCGGGGTATCCGGAGACCCGGTTCATGCTCGGCGCGTATGGCGGCCCGCGCACACTGCTGCGTAGGCTCCGCGAGGTCATGGCGGAGCCGGTCAGCGCGCAGGCCCGGCTCGATAAGATCGTCGTCCTCATCGCGGCCAACATGGTGGCCGAGGTGTGCTCGATCTATGTGCTGCGCGTCGACGGCACGCTGGAGCTCTACGCCACCGAGGGTCTGAAGGCCGAGGCGGTCCACCGCGCCGGGCTGAAGCTCGGCGAGGGCCTCGTCGGCACCATCGCGGCCGAGGCCGAGCCGCTCAACCTGTCGGAGGCGCACACCCACCCGGCCTTCGTCTACCTGCCGGAGACGGGCGAGGAGATCTACCACTCCTTCCTCGGCGTGCCGATCCTGCGCGCCGGCAACACGCTCGGCGTGCTCGTCGTCCAGAACCGGACCCGCCGGGTCTATTCGGACGAGGAGGTCGAGGCGCTGCAGACGACGGCGATGGTGCTGGCCGAGGTCATCGCCTCGGGCGAATTGCAGACGCTGGCGCCGCCGGGCGCCGAGCCTGCGGTGCGGCGCCCGGTGCATTCGCGCGGCCTCGCGCTCTCGGAGGGCATCGGGCTCGGCCACGTCGTGCTGCACGAGCCGCGGCTCGTCGTCACCAACATCATCGCCGAGAGCGGCCCGCGCGAACTCGCCCGCCTCGATGCGGCGATCGCCGGCCTGCGCGCCTCGATCGACACCATGCTCGAGCGCGGCGACATCGCCCGCAGCGGCGAGCATCGCGACGTGCTCGAGGCCTATCGCATGTTCGCGCACGACCGCGGCTGGGTGCGGCGGCTGCGCGAGGCGGTGATGACCGGCATCACCGCCGAGGCCGCGGTCGAGCGCGTGCAGTCCGACGCCCGCGCCCGCATGATGCGGCAGACCGACCCTTTTCTGCGCGAGCGCCTGCACGACCTCGACGATCTCGCCCACCGGCTGCTGGCGCAGCTGACCGGCGGCCCCAAGGCCGCCGTGCGGGCCGACCTGCCGAAGGACGCGATCCTCGTCGCCCGCAACATGGGGCCGGCGGCGCTGCTGGACTACGACCGCGAGCGGCTGCGCGGCCTCGTCGTCGAGGAGGGCGGCCCGACGAGCCACGTCACCCTCGTCGCCCGCGCCCTCGGCATCGCCATGGTCGGCAATATCGACAATGCCACCGGCCTCGTCGAGCCGGGCGACCCGATCATCGTCGACGGCATCTCCGGCATCGTCCACATCCGGCCGCAGCCGGACGTCGAGCGCTCCTATGCCGACAAGGTGCAGCTCCGGGCCCGCCGGCAGCAGCAGTACCGCGCCCTGCGCGGCCGTCCGGCGCGCACCCGCGACGGCGCCGACATCGGCATGTTCCTCAATGCCGGCCTGCTCGTCGACCTGCCGCATCTGGCAGAGACCGGCGCCTCCGGCATCGGCCTGTTCCGCACCGAGCTGCAGTTCATGCTGGCGCCGGCGATGCCCCGGGCGGAGGAGCAGCAGCGCCTCTACGGCGCCGTGCTGCAGGCGGCCGAAGGCCGCCCCGTGACCTTCCGCACGCTCGACGTCGGCGGCGACAAGGTGCTGCCCTATCTGCGCACCGTCCAGGAGGACAATCCGGCGCTCGGCTGGCGGGCGATCCGCCTCGGCCTCGACCGCCCGGCGCTGCTGCGCACGCAGCTGCGGGCGCTGCTCCGGGCAGCGGCCGGCCGCGAGCTGAAGGTGATGTTCCCCATGGTCGCCGCGGTCGAGGAGTTCGACGCCGGCAAGAAGCTCGTCGAAGCGGAGGTGCGCTATCTCGGCCAGCGCGGGCACGGCGTGCCCGAGCGGATCGAGGTCGGCGCCATGCTGGAGGTGCCCTCGCTGCTGTTCGACATCGACGCGATCCTACGGCGGGTCGACTTCCTGTCGGTCGGCTCGAACGACCTCCTGCAATATCTGTTCGCCGCCGACCGCACCAATCCGCGCGTCGCCGACCGCTTCGACCCGCTGTCGCGGCCGGTGCTGCGGGCGCTGAAGCACGTCGTCGATCACGGCCGGGCGGCCGGCACGCCGGTGACGCTGTGCGGCGAGATGGCCGCGCGGCCGCTCGAGGCGCTGGCGCTGATCGGCCTCGGCTTCCGCTCGATCTCGCTGTCGGCCGCCGCCGTCGGCCCGGTGAAGGCGACCCTGCTCGAGGTCGAGGCCGGCGAGATCGAGGCCGCGCTGGCGCCATGCCTCGACGGCGCTTCCGACAAGCCGCCGCGCGAGGCGCTGCTCGAGTTCGCCGGCCGCCGCGGCCTGCAGGTCTGACGCATGCTGCCGGACGCCAAGCTCGACCAGCTCGTCGCGCGGCTCGAGGCGCTCGAAGCCGAGCTCGCCGCCGGCCCGCCGCCCGACGCCATGGTCCGCCTTCTGCGCGAGCGCGCCGAGATCGAGCCGGTGGTGGCGGCGATCGCCCGCTACCGGGCCGCCGAGGCCGAGCTGCGCGATCTCGAGGCGCTGCGCGACGATCCCGCCACCGATGCCGAGATGCGGGCGCTCGCCGAGACCGAGCGGGCCGCGCTCCTCGAGACCCGGGACGCCCTGCGCGGCGAGCTGCAGCTGCAGCTGCTGCCCAAGGACGCCGCCGACGAGGCGAGCGTGGTGCTCGAAATCCGCGCCGGCACCGGCGGCGACGAGGCCGCCCTGTTCGCCGGCGACCTGTTCCGGATGTATTCGCGCTATGCCGAGACGCGCGGCTGGACGGTCGAGATCATGTCGATGAGCGAGGGCTCGGCCGGCGGCTTCAAGGAGGTCGTCGCCGCCATCCGCGGCTCCGGCGTGTTCGCCCGGCTGAAGTTCGAATCCGGCGTGCACCGCGTGCAGCGCGTGCCGGCGACCGAGGCCTCGGGCCGCATCCACACCTCCGCCGCCACCGTCGCCGTGTTGCCGCAGCCGACCGAGGTCGAGGTGACGATCAACGAGTCCGATCTGAAGACCGACGTCTTCCGCGCCTCCGGCGCCGGCGGCCAGCACGTCAACAAGACCGAATCGGCGGTGCGCATCACCCATCTGCCGAGCGGCATTGTCGTCGCCGTCCAGGACGAGCGCTCGCAGCATCGCAACCGGGCCCGCGCGATGGAGATGCTGCGGGCCAAGCTCTACGACATGCAGCGGCAGCGCGAGGCGGACGCCCGCGCGGCCGACCGCAAGGCGCAGGTCGGCTCCGGCGACCGCTCGGGCCGCATCCGCACCTACAATTTCCCGCAAGGCCGGGTGACCGACCACCGCATCAACCTGACGCTGCACAAGCTCGACGCGGTGCTCGAGGGAGCCGGCCTCGACGAGCTGATCGGCGCCCTCGTCGCCGACCACCAGGCGCAGCTGCTCGCCGAGGAGTCCGCCGCCCCGTGAGCGGGACGCTCGGAGCGGCGCTGCGCCGCGCCGCCGCGCGCCTCGCCGAGGCCGGCAAGGACACGCCCGAGCTCGACGCGCGGCTGCTGCTCGCCTCGGCGGCGGGGATCGATCCGCAGGCGCCGATCCTCGAGCCGGCACGGCCCTTCCCGGACATGGCGGCGGCGGCCCTCGAGGCTCTGCTGCAGCGCCGCCTCGCCGGCGAGCCGCTGGCGCGCATCCTCGGCACCAGGGAATTCTGGAGCCTCGAGCTCGAGGTCGGGCCGGCGACGCTGGTGCCACGGCCGGAGACCGAGACCGTGGTCGAGGCGGCCCTGGCGGCGCTTGCGCCTTCGGCGCGGGAGCGGCCGCTGCGCATCGCCGACCTCGGCACCGGCACCGGTGCCATCCTGCTCGCCCTGCTCACCGAGCTGCCGAACGCCTGCGGCGTCGGCACCGACATCGCGCCGGCGGCCCTCGTCGTCGCCCGCCGCAACGCCGCCCCGCTCGGCCTCGCCGGCCGCGGGCGCGGGGGGGGCGGGCCGGGG
>JAEZCD010000085.1 GCA_023430145.1 Pseudomonadota bacterium | reverse complement strand
CTGCGGCGGCGGGCCGCCCTCCCCATCAAGGGGAGGGAGGGAGCCGGCGGCGTCCTATGGACACAACGCCGTCTGCAACGGAGGACGGACTATGAAGGACAAGTCGGGGCAAGAGCCCCCTGATGAGGCGGAGCGCCAAGCGGCTTGGGAGGCCTTCAAAGCCCTGCGCAACGCCGGCTGGACATCGGACGGGCGAAAGCTCTCCCGGGACGAACTGTACGACCGAGAAGCTCCGACTTCGCAAACTGTAGTGAAAACGCCGCCGAGCGGCGAGCAGGACTGACCCCTTGACCGACACCCTCGCCGCCCAGCCGAGCATCGCCTCCTTCGTCAATATCGGCGAGCGGACCAACGTCACCGGCTCGGCGAAATTCCGAAAGCTCATCACCGCCGGCGACTATTCGGCCGCGCTCGACGTGGCGCGCGAGCAGGTCGAGAGCGGCGCGCAGATTCTCGACGTCAACATGGACGAGGGCCTGCTCGACTCCGAAGCCGCGATGCGGACCTTCCTGAACCTGCTCGCCGCCGAGCCCGACATCGCCCGCGTGCCGGTGATGGTCGACTCCTCGAAATGGTCGGTGATCGAGGCCGGCCTGAAGTGCGTGCAGGGAAAGCCGATCGTCAACTCGATCTCGCTGAAGGAGGGCGAGGCCGCCTTCCGCGCCCAGGCCGAGAAGGTGCGCCGCTACGGTGCCGCCGTCGTCGTCATGGCCTTCGACGAGACTGGCCAGGCCGACACCATGGCGCGCAAGTGCGAGATCTGCGCCCGGGCCTACCGGATCCTCGTCGAGGAGATCGGCTTCCCGCCCGAAGACATCATCTTCGACCCGAACATCTTCGCCGTCGCCACCGGCATCGAGGAGCATGCGAACTACGGCGTCGACTTCATCGAGGCGGTGCGCTGGATCCGGCAGAACCTGCCGCACGCGCACGTCTCGGGCGGCGTCTCGAACCTGTCCTTCGCGTTCCGCGGCAACGAGCCGGTGCGCGCCGCGATGCATGCGGTGTTCCTCTACCACGCGATCCGCGCCGGCATGGACATGGGCATCGTCAATGCCGGCGCCCTGCCCGTCTATGACGACATCGACCCGGAGCTGCGCGCGCTCTGCGAGGATGTCGTCCTCAACCGCCGCGAGGACTCCACCGAGCGCCTGCTGGTCGCCGCCGAGCGCTACAAGTCCGGCGGCAAGACCGAGGCCCGGAAAGTCGACACGGCCTGGCGCGAGAAGCCGGTCGCAGAGCGGCTGACGCATGCGCTCGTCGCCGGCATCACCGACTTCATCGAGGCCGACACCGAGGAGGCGCGGCAGGCGGCCGAACGGCCGCTGCACGTCATCGAGGGCCCGCTGATGGCCGGCATGAACGTCGTCGGCGACCTGTTCGGCGCGGGAAAAATGTTCCTGCCGCAGGTGGTGAAGTCGGCTCGCGTGATGAAGCAGGCGGTCGCCTATCTGATGCCCTTCATGGAGGAGGAGAAGCGGCTGACCGGCGAGGCGCAGGGCAAGCCGGCCGGCACCGTGCTGATGGCCACCGTCAAGGGCGACGTGCACGACATCGGCAAGAACATCGTCGGCGTCGTCCTGCAGTGCAACAATTACGAGGTGATCGACCTCGGCGTCATGGTGCCGGCACAGAAGATCCTCGACACGGCGCGGGAGAAGAATGTCGACGTCATCGGGCTCTCGGGCCTCATCACGCCGTCACTCGACGAGATGGTGCATGTCGCCTCGGAGATGGAGCGCCAGGGATTCGACTTGCCGCTGCTGATCGGCGGCGCGACGACGAGCCGGGTGCACACGGCGGTGAAGATCGACCCGGCCTACCGGCGCGGGCAGACCGTCTACGTGCCCGACGCGAGCCGCGCCGTCGGCGTCGTCGCGAGCCTCCTGTCGCCCGAGCAGCGCGAGACCTATGTCGAGAACATCCGCCGCGAATATGCCGCGGTCGCCGAGGGGCACGCCCGCGCCCAGGCCGAGAAGGCGCGGCTTCCCCTCCCCGCCGCCCGCGCCAACCGGCCGAAATACGATTTCTCCACCTATCACCCGGCGCGCCCGACCTTCTTCGGGACGCGCGTCTTCGACGACATCCCGCTCGAGACTCTCGCCGAGTTCATCGACTGGACGCCCTTCTTCCAGACCTGGGAGCTGCAGGGCCGCTACCCGCAGATCCTCGAGGACGAGCGCTACGGCGATGCGGCCAGAGGCCTGTTCGAGGACGCGCAGCGCATGCTCGGCCAGATGATCGCCGAGAAGTGGCTCACGGCGCGGGCGGTGATCGGCTTCTGGCCGGCGAACGCGCGCGGCGACGACATCGTCCTCTACACCGACGAGGGCCGGCGGCAGACGCTGGCGGTGCTGCACACGCTCCGCCAGCAGATGGCGCGCGGCACCGGGCGGCCGAACCTGGCGCTCGCCGACTTCGTCGCCCCCGAGGAGACCGGCGTCGCCGACTATGTCGGCGGTTTTGCCGTCACCTCCGGCATCGGCGAGGAGGTGGTCGCCGAGCGCTTCGCCCGCGCCAACGACGACTATTCCGGGATTCTGGCGAAAGCGCTCGCCGACCGTCTCGCCGAGGCCTCGGCGGAGTACATGCACATGCGCGTGCGCCGGGAATTCTGGGGCTATGCGCCCGACGAGGATCTCGAGCCGGCCGAGCTGATCGCGGAAACCTATACCGGCATCCGCCCCGCCCCCGGCTATCCGGCGCAGCCCGACCACACCGAGAAGGGCACGCTGTTCCGGCTGCTCGACGCGCCGGCCGCGATCGGCCTCACGCTGACGGAAAGCTTCGCCATGTGGCCGGGCTCGGCGGTGTCGGGGCTCTATTTCAGCCATCCGGAGAGCCACTATTTCGGCGTCGGAAAAATCGACCGCGACCAGGCGATCGACTACGCCGCGCGCAAGCGCATGCCGCTCGAGGAGATCGAGCGCTGGCTCGCCCCGATCCTCAACTACAACCCGGCCGCGCTAGCGGCCGTGGCGGCGGAGTAGCGCTTCCGGAATCGGTCGCGAGGGGGCCCGGAAGTACGGCGCCCCCGCCTTCGGCCGACGCGGATGGATGAGCGCACGGTGCCTTCCGGGCCGCCCGTCTGGATCCCCTTCCCGCGCCTTTCGGCGCGCCGGGGATGACACCGAGGACGCTCCGGTGTCCCAGACGGCAGCCGGAGGGCGGTTCATCCCTCGGGGTCCGCCGAAAAACCGGTGCTCGCTCGCGAAGACGCGGAGCGTCCGTCCCTGTCGTCGCGACGGTCTCGCCGTCATTGCGAGGAGCGAAGCGACGAAGGAATCCAGCTTTGGGGCGCAGCAAGAGAAGCTGGATTGCTTCGCTGCGCTCGCAATGAAGAGGAGCGTCCGTCGTCGGCCTCGCGAGGGCCCTCGCCGTTATTGCGGCTCACGGCCGCCGAGGCCAATGCTGCGTCGGCTCGCGAGAGGCGCTATGCAGGAGCCCCTCGTCCCCGAAAGCGATGCCCGTGCCGGCCGATCCGCTCGCCATCCTGAAGGCCGTCTACGGCTATGACAGCTTCCGCGGCCGGCAGCGGGAGGTCATCGATCACGTGATCGCCGGCCACCACGCCTTCGTGCTGATGCCGACCGGCGGCGGGAAATCGCTCTGCTACCAGATCCCGGCGCTGGTCCGTCCGGGCATCGGCCTCGTCGTCTCGCCCCTCATCGCGCTGATGGAGGACCAGGTGGCGGCGCTGGCGCAGGCGGGCGTCCGGGCGGCGGCGCTGAACTCCCGGCTCTCGGGCGCGGAGAAGAGCCAGCTCTGGCGCACCGTCCAGCGGAGCGAGCTCGATCTCCTCTACATGGCCCCGGAGACGCTGCTGCGGCCCGACACGCTCGAGCGGCTGAAGTCGGCGCGCCTCGCGCTCGTCGCCGTCGACGAGGCGCACTGCCTCTCGCAATGGGGCCACGACTTCCGGCCCGAATACCGCGCGCTCGACTGCCTGGCGGAGCTCTTCCCGGACGTGCCGCGCATCGCGCTCACCGCCACGGCGGACGAGCCGACCAGGGCCGAGATCGTCGAGCACCTCGCGATCGGCGCCGAGAACAGCTTCGTCGCCGGCTTCGATCGGCCGAACATCCGCTACGGCGCCGCCGAGAAGACGGGCACGACGCAGCAGATGCTGCGGTTCCTGAAAGCCCGCAGCGGCGAGAGCGGCATCGTCTACTGCCTCTCCAAGCGCAAGACCGACGAGGTCGCCGCCACGCTCAACTCCAACGGCATCAGGGCGCTGCCCTACCATGCCGGCATGGACATGCAGGCGCGGGCCGAGAACCAGCGCCGGTTCCAGCACGAGCAGGGCCTCGTGATGGTGGCGACGATCGCCTTCGGCATGGGGATCGACAAGCCCGACGTGCGCTTCGTGCTGCATGTCGACATCCCGGCCAGCATCGAGGCCTACTATCAGGAGACCGGCCGCGCCGGCCGCGACGGCCTGCCGGCCGAGGTGCTGATGCTCTATGGCGCCTCCGACATGGCGCTGCGCCGCCGCTTCATCGACGAGGCGGACACGCCCGATGCGCGCAAGCGGATGGAGCGGCGCAAGCTCGACGCCCTCCTGGGATTTGCCGAATCCTGCCAGTGCCGCCGGCAGGTGCTCTTGCGCTATTTCGGCGACGACTGCGCGCCGTGCGGCAATTGCGACGTCTGCCTCGACCCGCCCAAAACCTTCGACGGCACCATCGCCGCCCAGAAGCTCCTCTCCTGCATCTGGCGCACCGGCGAGCGCTTCGGCCAGGCGCATGTGATCTCCGTTCTCCTCGGTGAGGCGGACGCGCGCATCGCGCAGCTCGGCCACGACAAGCTCTCCACCTTCGGCATCGGCACCGAGCACGATCGCAACGGCTGGCGCTCGATCGTCCGCCAGCTCGTCGCGCACGGCTTCATCAGCGTCGACGTGGCGGGCCATGGCGGACTGTCGATCTCGCCCGAGGGCCGGCAGTTCCTGCGCGACAAGCCGCCGCTGAAGTTGCGCGTCTCGACCAAGGCCAAGCCGGAACGGGCACGTGCCGGTCGGGAGGCGGCGAGAGAGGCGATCCCCGCGACCGACCGCGCCCTGTTCGAGGCGCTGCGCGCCAAGCGCCTGGAGCTCGCCAAGGCACAGGGTCTACCGCCCTATGTCATCTTCCACGACCGGACTCTCGCCGAGATGGCCGCCCGCTCCCCTCGATCCGCCGCCGAGCTCGCCGGCATCCCTGGCGTCGGCGAGAGCAAGCTCGCCCGCTATGGGGCGGCGTTCCTGGAGGTGATCGGCGGGCATCGCGGGTGAGACCTCGGGTCGGCCCCGCCGAGGAGTGAGCGGCCGGGAAAAGGCTCGCTCATCCCCGCGCGAGCGCGGGGCGGCGAACGCTGCGCAGCGGCGAGCCGGCGGCCTCGATCCGCGCCAGCGCCTCCGCGATCGACTCGATGCTCACCGCCATGCGGTGGGCGTTGGCGTGCACGATCGTCCCGTCGCCGCGGGCGATCGCCACATGGCCCTTCCAGAACAAAAGGTCGCCGCGCAGCAGCGCCTGCGGATCCGGCGGCGCCGCGGCGCCGAGCGACGCCTCCTGCATGTCGCTGTCGCGCGGGGTGGCGATGCCGGCCGCGTCGAGCGACACCTGGACGAGGCCCGAGCAGTCGAGCCCGAGCGCCGTCTTGCCGCCCCAGAGGTAGGGAACGCCGAGGAAGCGCTCGGCCACGGCGACGAAATCCGGCTCGGCGACATCCGGAGGCGAGAGATGGCAGGCGGGCACGAAGCCGCCGGTCGCGAGCCGCGCCAGCGCGCCCTCCACGGCGGCCACGGTCACCCGCGCGCCGAGCGGCAGCACGTCGGCCGGCGGCAGCTTGATGCTCGGCCCGGGGAACAGGAAGGTGCGCAGCGCCGCGACCCGATGCGTCGCGGGCTCCCCCGGCGGGCCGAGCGCCGTCGCCGGCAGATAGCCGACATAGCCGTCCGCGCCGAGCTGGACCCAGGCCCAGCCCTCGTCTTCCTCGTAGACCGTGACCGCCTCGCCCAACAGCGCCTCGGTGTCGAGGGTCGCGTCCGGCCGCGGCTCGCGGCGCAGGGGCGCGGTGCCGACGGCGATCCGCCGCGGCCGCCCCTCGGCGAAGCGGGCCGCGGCGACGACATTTTCGAGGTGCGCGGCGGCGAGATCGCCGCGGGCGGGCGTCAGCCGCGGGTCGAGGGCCGTCACGGAGCCGCCTCACGGGCGGCAGCGATGATCAGCTCCGACAGCTTGTCGATATAGCCGAGACCAGCCACGGTGCGCTGCACGATGACGTTGCGCCGGTCGACGTCGTCGCGGCGGCGGCTCAACAGATCGAGCGCGCCGAGCGAGTCCAGCGCCCGGGTGATGGCCGGCTTGGTGACGTTCAGCTTCTTCGCCAGGCCGCGCACGGTGTGCGGCGGCGGCTCCAGATAAACCGTCAGCAGGATCGCCATCTGGCGCGCCGAAAGGTCGGGCGTCGCGTCGCGCACGAGCGCGAGCGTGACGTCCTGCCAGAGCTTCAGCGCCGGCAGGGCTCTAATCTCCAAGGTCGATGCTCTCCAGTCCGCCGCGGCCATTGTTTTCCGCAAGCCGTCCGGGAGCAAGCGCAAACCGACGCAGCGGCGAACGGCAGGTTGCATTTAGCCGAAAGGCTAACGGCCCCGATAGCGCCGGCTCAGCATGGCGTAGACGGCCCGCGCTGCCTGCACCTCGCCGCCCTCGGGCCGGCCCGGCTTGCTGCTCGGGTTCCAGGCATAGATGTCGAGGTGTGCCCAGGCCCGTCCCGGAGCGACGAAGCGGCGCAGGAAGAGCGCGGCGACCACCGAGCCGGCCATGCCGCCGGGGCCGACATTGTCGAGGTCGGCGACCTTCGAATCCAGCATGGAGTCGTAGGGCGACCACAGCGGCATGCGCCAGAGCGGGTCGTTCTCGGCCGTTCCCGCCGCGAGGAGGTCGGCGGCGAGCGCGTCGTCGTCGCTGTAGAGCGGCGGCAGCTCGGGCCCGAGCGCGACGCGTGCGGCGCCGGTCAGCGTCGCGAAGTCGATCAGAATCTCCGGCTGCTCCTCCTCGGCGAGGGTCAGCGCATCGGCGAGGATCAGGCGCCCCTCGGCGTCGGTGTTGCCGATCTCGCCGCTGAGCCCCTTGCGGCTGGCGCGGCTGTCGCCCGGCCTGAAGGCGGCGCCGGCGATCGCGTTTTCCACAGCCGGGACGAGGAGGCGCAGCCGCACCCGCAGGCCGGCGTCCATCACCATCCGCGCCGCCGCCATCGCCGCGGCGGCGCCGCCCATGTCCTTCTTCATCAGGAGCATGCCGGCGGACGGCTTGATGTCGAGCCCGCCGGTGTCGAAGCAGACGCCCTTGCCGACCAGCGTCACCTTCGGCGCCGCCGGATCGCCCCAGGACAGATCGATCAGGCGCGGAGCGCGCGGGCTGGCCCGCCCGACGGCATGGATCATCGGGAAGTTCTGCTCGAGCAGAGCTTCGCCGACCACCGAAGAGACCTGCGCGCCATAGCGGGCGCCGAGGGCGCGGATCGCCTCCTCGATCTCGGCCGGGCCGAGGTCGTTCGATGGCGTGTTGACGAGGTCGCGCCCCTCGGTCACGGCATCGGCGATGCGCGTGAGATCGTCGGCATCGACGCCCTCGGGGACGACGAGCCGTGCCGCCGGGGCCTTGGCGGTCTTGTAGCGGCCGAAGGAATAGCAGCCGAGCAGCCAGCCGAGCGCGGCGGTCCGCGGATCGGCGACGGCGCCTTCGAGGCGCCAAACGCCCTCCGGCAGGATCGACGGCAGCCGCCCGGCGAAGAACGGCTCGGCCGGCTTGCCCTCGACGGCGAGGCCGACGACGAAGCCGGCGAGACCGCCCTGCCCGTCCGGCACCGCGAGATGCTTGCCCGGCCCCGGGTCGAAACCGTTCGCGGCGGCCCAACTGCACGCCACCTCGGGCAGTTCGCTCACGGTCGACACGCACCAGAGCGGGCGCGCGGGTTCGTCGGGGGATGCGAGGCGGGGGTGCACGGCGGTCTCCGTCGGTGGGATGCCTACCACAGGGCACGCGCGGCCGTAACCCCGGCGAGGTCGCCCGTTCGACGGGTATAGGCCAATGACGGGGACGCGCACCGGGCTTTCGGCGTGTCTTACCGATAGCCCTCGCCATTAGGATGGGCGTCGTGAAGATAATTATAGACATAGACGATTGCTTGACAATTTTAAGGCAGCGGTAAAGAGTCCGGCGCGTCCAGAAGTTGGCTCGACGTGTAAAATTACGGGTGAATGAATTCTCCGAACGGAGCGGTCGCTAACCAGGGAACAGCCGATGAAAATCTTCAGTTCGCGGGCGGTGTCCGTGGCGGCACTGACCTTCGTCGCGACTGTCGCCTTCGCAACGATCCCGGCCTTTGCCGATGGCGTATCGAGGCCGGGCGAAATGGTCCAACTGATCGCCGGGAAATCGTTCGCGGCAAGCAATGTCGAAGCCGGGCCGGTGCCGAGTGTCGTTCGGCGCGCCGCCAACATCAAAGTCACTTACACCGGTTTCTCGAAGGCCGCCAAGAAGGCTTTTCAGCGCGCCGTAGACATCTGGGCCACTCGAATTGATTCCAGCGTCACCATCAACATCGATGCCTCGTTCAAGGACTTGGGAAACATCGACATTCTGGGCCAGGCCGGACCCACAGGTTTTTATCGTGACTTCAAAGGGGCGCCGAAGCCGAACATCTTCTACCCCGTCGCGCTCGCCAACAAGCTCGCCGGAAAGCAACTCGACACCGACCCGGAGATCCTCGCCGAGTTCAACAGCCAGTTCTCGAACTGGCATTTCGAAAAGAGTCCGGCCCCGCTGGGCAAGTACGACTTCACGACCGTCGTGCTGCACGAACTCGGCCACGGGCTCGGCTTCATCGGTGCCGCCGATGCCGACGCCGACATCGCCACGATTCGTATCGACACGCCGCCGTTCCCGGACATCTACAGCAATTTCGTCGAGAACGGTTCCGGCAAGAGCATCCTGACCTTCGCCGATCCGTCAGCGGCGCTACGCAACCAGTTGGTCAGCAAGAATCTGTTCTTCGACAGCAAGAAGGTGCGCAAGAAGAACAACGGCAACCCCGCCAAGATCTTTGCGCCCAAAACCTTCGTGCTGGGCACCAGCTACTCGCATCTCGACGAGAAGACCTTCGGTCAGGGTAACCCCAATTCGCTGATGACGCCGTTGCTCGGCGATGGCGAAACCATCCGCGACCCGGGCGCGATCACGCTGGCGATCTTCGACAGCATCGGTTGGTGATCTCGGGACAAGGATCGCGCGGAGTGTGGTCTCCCCACGAGCGATGTGTCGAGGCGGCCCTTGCGGAGCCGTCTTTCTCCAGCCGACGGTTGGAGCAGTCCGGTTCCCGGGGTAGTCTTCGGACATGAACCGGCATCTTTCCGTGAGCTTGGCCGCGGCCGCTGCTCTCGCCATCGCGCCGGCGGCGGCGACTGGGTCGAGCCCCTTGAAGAGCGGCCCGGCCGTCCGCGTCGGCCCGTCGGGACCGCCGACCTACGTTCCGACCCAGCCGCCGCCGCGCGGCGAAAAGAAGCCGCGCGACGAGGCACGCCCCGCACCCGCATCGCCGGCGGGCGGGGTGCGCGTGAAGGGGCCGTTCCTCGTCCAGTGACGCGCGGCCGCCCGCGGGCCCCTCTCGCCCCGTCCCGCTTGCCAGCTGCACCCCGTATCCCCCATATACGGATCGGGAGGTTGGCGTGGACGTATCACTCGCCAACCGGGTCAGGTCCGGAAGGAAGCAGCCCTAACGAGCCCGATGCGGGTCATCGTTCAGCCTCCCACCTTCCCGCTCCGAAGCGCCATGGCCGAACCGAGAACGATCATTCATGGCGACTGGAGCAAGGATCGCCACAAGCGGGTCGCGGCGGTGGCGCGGCGGGACGGCTCGGGCTACCGCGTCGAGACGATCGCGCCCTTCGGGGATCTGTTCCCGGACGCGGAAGCGCTTCTGAGAGAGCCGCCGCCTGTCCTCGTCGGCTTCGATTTTCCGATCGGCGTGCCTATCAGCTACGGGCGACGACTCGAGGCAAAGGACTTCAAGGCTTTCCTCACCGGGATGGATGACGCGACGTTCGCGCGTTTTTCATCGCCAGCTGAGCGGGCGGACGGAATCAGCCTCGCACGGCCCTTCTATCCGGCGCGCCCGGGCGGCACACGGCAATCGCATCTCCTATATGGCCACGGCGTCACCTCGATCGGCGACTTGATGCGACGCTGCGATCTGAAAACAGACGAACGACCAGCCGCTTGCAGCATCTTCTGGACGCTCGGTGGCAATCAGGTCGGCCGCGCAGCTGTCGCTGGCTGGCGGGAGTACCTGCGCCCGCTCGCTAAAACCGGACAGGTCGCCTTCTGGCCATTCGATGGGACCCTTTCCGAGTGTCTCGGGACATTTCGCGTGTCCATCGTCGAGACCTACCCGGCCGATGCCATGCGCCAGGTCAAGCTCAGGGTTCAGCGCCCCTGGAGCAAGAGGCGGCAGGACTCGCGGCTCGAAGTCGCTGACTCGCTGCTGGCCTTTTCCCGCGATCTCGGCACCGCGCTCGACCGCACGGTCGAGCAAGCGATCCGCGAGGGCTTCGGCTCCGACTCCCTCGGCGAGGATCGCTTCGACGCCCTCGTCGGCCTGCTCGCCATGATCGCCGTCTGCCTGGGCCGCCCCGAGGGCGCCCCGGACAGCGACGACACGCGCCGCTGGGAGGGCTGGATCTTCGGCCAGTCGCCAACCCGAGGCACCCATGGCCGAGCCGGCTGACTCCGGCGCGGGCTACCGCGTCCTCGCCCGAAAATACCGGCCCTGGAGCTTTGACGACCTCATCGGCCAGGAGCCGATGGTGCGCACCCTCACCAATAGCTTCGCCTCGGGCCGCATCGCACAGGCCTGGATCCTCACCGGCGTGCGCGGCGTAGGCAAGACGACGACCGCCCGCATTCTCGCGCGGGCTCTCAACTACGACCTCGGCCGCGGCGACGACGCGCCCTCCATCGTCATGCCCGAGCAGGGGCTGCACTGCCAGGCGATCATGGAAAGCCGGCACATGGACGTGCTGGAGATGGATGCCGCCTCCCGCACCGGCATCGACGATGTCCGCGAGATCATCGACGGCGTGCGCTACGCGCCGGCCAGCGCGCGCTACAAGGTCTACATCATCGACGAAGTGCACATGCTGTCGGAGAAGGCGTTCAACGCCTTCCTGAAAACTCTGGAAGAGCCGCCGCCGCATGTAAAATTCGTCTTTGCGACGACCGAGATTCGCAAGGTGCCGGTCACGGTGCTGTCGCGCTGCCAGCGCTTCAATTTGCGGCGCGTCGAGTCCGACGTGCTCGTCCGCCATCTCGCCGGCATCGCCGGCAAGGAGGGGGCGGAGGTCGAGCCGGAGGCGCTCGCCGTCATCGCCCGCGCGAGCGAAGGCTCGGTGCGCGACGCCCTGTCGCTCCTCGACCAGGCGATCGCGCATGGCGCGCAGCGGGTCGCCGCCGAGGAGGTGCGGGCCATGCTCGGCCTCACCGACCGGGTGCGCATCGTCGACCTGTTCGAGCAGGTGATGCGCGGCGATGCCGCCGCCGCGCTCGCCGAGCTCAAGGCGCAGTTCGACGAGGGCGCCGATCCGGCCACCGTCCTCACCGACATCGCCGAGTTCGTGCACCTCGTCACGCGCATCAAGCTGGCGCCGAAGGCGGCCGAGGACCCGGCGATCGGCGAGGTGGAGCGCGAGCGCGGCATCGCGCTCGCCGAGGCGCTGTCGATGCGGGTCCTCGCCCGCGCCTGGCAGATGCTGCTGAAGGGTATCGCCGAGGTGCAGGCGGCGCCGAAACCCGAGCAGGCGGCCGACATGGTGATCGTCCGCCTCGCGCATGCGAGCGACCTGCCGACGCCAGACGAGGCGCTGAAAGCGCTCGCCGGTGGCGAGGCAGCGCCGGCCTCTCGGCCCGCCCTGCCCGTCTCGCCGCCGCGCAGCGAGCCGCGCGCGATGGCTCCCGTG
>JAEZCD010000084.1 GCA_023430145.1 Pseudomonadota bacterium | reverse complement strand
CACGCAGGCGATGGCCCGATTGCCGGCCGCCGAGTACCCGCTCCTGTCCGAGACGGCGCGCGACGGCCGGGGGCTCGCGCCGGAGGAGGAGTTCCGGCGCGGCCTGGACCTCGTGCTGGCGGGGATTCGCGAAAGGCTCGCGCATCGATGACGACCCGGCCGGGGGGCGCCGGCGGGGGGGGGGGGCGAGGCGGCGTCGGCCGGAAGCTAGTCAGGCCGGGCCGGATTGGCAAGCCGTCGCCGGCGGTCGAAATGTCGCCCGTCATTCGTTCGTCATCCCGCGAACCGGTCGCAAGTCCTTCCCGCCTGGCACGACAATGAGGAGAAGATGGATCCTGCGCCTTCGCGCAGGATGACGAGGAGCTGGTGGAACCTCCGCGCAGGATGACGGGTCTCGAGGGCCTCAGGATGAAGAGCTCGCGGGTCTCGGGGCGAGGAGCTGTCGGAGCTTTCGCAGGCCGCCCGTGCGCCTCAGTCGCGCAGCGGCGGCTGAAACGCGAGGCCCATGTCCCAGGGGAAGTATATCCAGGTGTCCTGCGAGACCTCGGTGACGAAGCTGTCGACCAGCGGCTTGCCCATCGGCTTGGCGTAGACGGTCGCGAAGTGCGCTTTCGGCAGCATCTGGCGCACGATCTTGGCGGTGCGGCCGGTGTCGACGAGGTCGTCGACGATCAGCACGCCGGCGCCGCCCTCGCCGCCGAGCCGCAGGATCTCCGGGCCGACCTCCTTCAGCACCGCCATCTCGCCCTGCGTCTGGTACTGGTGGTAGGAGGCGACGCCCACCGTCTCGATGACGCGGATGCCGAGCTCGCGGGCGACGATCGCCGCCGGCACGAGGCCGCCGCGGGTGACGCATACGATCGCCTCCCAGCTGCCCTGGCCGGCGAGCCGCCAAGCGAGCGCCCGCGCATCGCGGTGGAACTGGTCCCAGGAGACCGGGAAGGCGCGCTCGGTCCGCCCCTCGGTCATCGCTGCACGGTCGGCCGGAGAGCGACGACCATGCTCTCGATGGCGGCGCGCGCCGCCTCGAGCTTGTCCGCCTCGCGCGAGCGGACGACGAGGTTGGTGTTCGGCAGGCCCGCCTCGTCGCGGAACGGATAGCTGCCGATCATCACCTCGGGATGCTCGACGGCGATCGCCTTCAGCCCGGCGGCAACGTCGCCCTCGCGGAGATCGGCGCGGATCGACGCCGACAGCATTTTCGGGCCGCCCGCGAGCGTCGGCCGAACGGCCTCCAGCATCACCTTCATGATCGAGGGCACGCCGGCGAGCACGAAGACGTTGCCGATGCGGAAGCCGGGCGCCTTGGTCAGCCGGTTCTCGATCAGCTCGGCGCCGTCGGGGATGCGCGCCATGCGCAGCCGGCTCTCGTTGAGATCCTGGTCGGCGATCCGCTCGCGCAGCATGGCCACCGCGCGCGGATCGTGATCGATGCCGACCCCGAAGGCGGCGGCGACGCAGTCGGCGGTGATGTCGTCATGCGTCGGGCCGATGCCGCCGGTGGTGAAAACGTAGGTCCAGCGGCCGCGCAGCGCATTCAGCGCGTCGACGATCATGTCGTGATCGTCCGGCACCACGCGCACCTCGCGCAGGTCGATGCCCGCCTCGGTCAGAAAGTCGGCGATGTAGCCGCTGTTGGTGTCCTTGGTCCGGCCCGAGAGGATCTCGTCGCCGATGACGAGGACGGCGGCCGTGACGGGAGTGGCAGAGGAGGGGGTGTCGGACATGGGCGCCGCCGATGGGATGTCGGCGGATGTAGCCCGAGCTTCGTCGGGGCGGCAAGGCGACGCACCCGATGGCGAAAAGAAAAAGGCCCGGGCGAGTGTCCCGGGCCTTTGGTCGAGGGGGAGAGCGTGCCGGTCAGTTCGGCAGCTTGAAGCCCTTCGAGGCCATCTCCTGGAAGGGCTTCACCGACTCGGCGGTGCTCTTCTGGGCGATGGCGGTCAGCTCCTTGGCCTGCTCGGCGAGGCTCTCGAGCTGCTTGCGGGCGAAGGCGCTCTGCAGCTCCACGGCTTGCGAGAAGGACTTCACGCCCATCATCTGCACCGCGAAGTCGAACGCCGTATTGGCGTTCTGGCGGGCCAGCTCGATGGCCTTCAGGCCGAAATCCTGCGCGCCCTTGGACGCGGTCGAAAGGCTCGTCTCGAACATCTCCGTCGCTTTCTCGGCGCTCTCGCGGCCGCGCTCGTAAAAATCTTTCGCCTGCGCCATGCCCTTGTCGGCAAAGTCGCGGGCAGCGCTCTGTGCTTCCTGCGTCATCTGATCCACCGCTACCTCCACGTCGCTGTGTGCTGCTCGAGGCGGAACCTCGTGAGCGGTAAAAGACTTCTCGTCCGGGCGCCGCTCCGCCCGGTCGGCCTGCATGTCAGCCCTGAAATCGGCCGTGTGCATCGCAACATAATGTTGCGGTGCACAATGTCAACCCCCGCGGATCAGGACGGCTTGTCGTCCTTGGGGGACGTAGCGACGCCCGCCTTGTTCGCTGCCTCGGCGACCGACTGCGACATCTCCTGCATCTGCCGGCCGAGCGACTCCATCTGCGACTGGGCGAACTGCGCCTGCAGCTGCAGCACCTCGGCGACATCCTTGGCGGCGAGCAGCTTGCGGGCGAAGTCGAACGTGGCGGTGACATTCGCCTCGGCATAGGTCATCGCCTGGCGGCTGATGTCCTTCACGCCCGCCTGGGCGACCTCGGTCGAGCTGCCGAAGGTGTGTGTCGCCTTGTGCGCCGCCGCCATGAAGCTGTCGAAGGCCTTGCGCGCCTGCTCGACGCTGCGCTCGGCGAAATCGCGCATCTCATTCGGGATCTCGTATCCCTTCTTGTCGGCCATCCGGTCTCTCCCTCGGACATCACGGGTGCCCTAGCATGGCGCATTGTGCACTGCAACAAATCGTGGTGCGGCGCACAATTCACCATATCGGGCGGGCGCTGTGGGTGACTGCTGCTCCCTTGTGGACGCCCTGTCGTACCACCGATATTTTAACTCTTTGTTATCCTTCGGGGGCGAAGGCGGGACGTCCGGGTAGGTTTCGGGGATTCGGCGGGACGGGGTCGCATGACCTTTGGAGAGACGGCGGCAGGCGCTCTCGCGGGCGATCCGCGAGTCGATGCTGCGCGCGGTGCCGCGGCGCCGACTTGGTTCGTCAGCGGCGACGGCCGGCGCGTGCTGTGGTGCAACGCCGCCGGCGCCGCCGTGCTCGGCTGGCGCCAAC
>JAEZCD010000385.1 GCA_023430145.1 Pseudomonadota bacterium | reverse complement strand
CGATCGCCCGCAGCGCCGAGGCGACGGCCCGCTTGAAGGGCTCGGTCGGCGATTCCTTCGGCGGCGACTTGACCGTGTTGGAGCTCATGGAACCGTCAGCTGAGCGCGACGTTCACCGCCGATTCGCGCAGCTCCTTGCCGAACGAGCGCTGGTAGAGCTCGGCCACCAGGGCCCGCTCCAGCTCGTCGCATTTGTTGAGGAAGGTGACCCGGAAGGCGAAGCCGATGTCGCCGAAGATGTCGGCGTTCTCGGCCCAGGTGATCACGGTACGGGGGCTCATGACCGTCGACAGCTCGCCGTTCATGAAGGCGTTGCGCGTCAGGTCGGCGACGCGGACCATCTTCGAGACGATGTCGCGGCCCTGCGGCGTGCGGTAATGCGGCGCCTTGGCCAGCACGATGTCGACCTCCTGGTCGTGCGGCAGGTAGTTCAGGGTGACGACGATCGACCAGCGGTCCATCTGCCCCTGATTGATCTGCTGCGTGCCGTGATAGAGGCCGGAGGCGTCGCCGAGGCCGACCGTGTTGGCGGTGGCGAACAGGCGGAAGGCGGGGTGCGGGCGGATCACCTTGCGCTGGTCGAGCAAAGTGAGCTTGCCCGACACTTCCAGGATCCGCTGGATGACGAACATCACGTCCGGGCGGCCGGCGTCGTACTCGTCGAACACGAGCGCGACGTTGTTCTGCAGCGCCCAGGGCAGGATGCCCTCGCGGAACTCGGTGATCTGCATGCCGTCGCGGATGACGATGGCGTCCTTGCCGAGCAGGTCGATGCGGCTGACATGGCTGTCGAGGTTGATGCGCACGCAGGGCCAGTTGAGCCGCGCGGCGATCTGCTCGATATGCGTCGACTTGCCGGTGCCGTGATAGCCGGTGACCATCACGCGTCGGTTCTTGGCGAAGCCGGCCAGGATGGCGAGCGTCGTATCGCGGTCGAACAGGTAGTCCGGATCGACATCCGGCACGAGCTCGTCGGCCTCGGCATAGGCCGGGACTTCGAGATCGCTGTTGATGCCGAAGACCTGGCGGACGGAGATCTTCATGTCCGGCAGGTGCGGCTCAGCTTCGGTCGTCAAGTTCATTCGTCCTCCTCGTCGGCCGCCGATGCGGCGCGACGGCTGCGGGCCATGCCCAAGGCGCGTCGGGGATCAGCAGAAGCCCGCTTGCCGGAGATACTTATAAGCCTGGATGATCTCGCGCAATTTGCCTTCGGAGCCGCGGTCGCCGCCATTGGCGTCCGGATGCAGGCGCTTCACCAGTTCCTTGTAGCGGGCCTTGATCTGCACCGCCGTCGCGGTGACGTCGAGGCCGAGCTCCTCGAGCGATTTCCGCTCGAGGTTGCGCAGCGGCTTCGCCTCGGGCGGCGGCTCCGCCCGCTTGCGGCCGCCGCTGAAGAGATCGAAGGGATCGTAATAGCCGAAATCGCCGAACTGCGGCGCACTCTTGCGGGCCTTTGCGGCGGCGTCCTTGGCCCAGCCGTTGACGCCCATCGTCCAGGTCGGCCGGTGGCCGGTGGCGGCGGCCTTCTCGTAGTCGGCCAGCGCCTCGTCCGTCATGCCGCGGAAATAGTCGTAGGACTGGTTGTAAGCGCGCACGTGCTCGAAGCAGAAATTGAAATACTGCCCCTCGCGCTCGCGCCCCTTCGGAGCCCGGAAGCCGCCGGGCGCGGCGCAGCCCGGATGGTCGCACGCCGGCGCCTCGGCCGCGGCGCGCGCGGCACGCTCGGCGCGCGGGCCGATGCGGACGGTGTGGAACAGAGGGGACTCGAGCTTCATCGGGCGATTATGGTGGCGTGGCTGCGGGCGAACAAGGTAGAGCGGGTGCATCACTGGGCCGCGTTGACGAAAGGTTCGCCGCGGTCGCCCGAAAGCCTCAGGCAGAGGGCCTGAACGGGCGGTGAATCTCCCGGAGGCAGGATGACCGAGAATGTGGTGACCGAACGGATCGCGGCACGGCTGCGCGCAGCGCTGTCGCCTGATCAGATAGAGGTGCACGACGACAGCCACAAGCATGCCGGGCATGCCGGTGCCGTGCCCGGCAAGACCACGCATGTCCGCATCCTCGTCACCGCCGAGGCGCTGCGCGGCCTGTCGCGGCTCGAGCGCCACCGGCGCATCAACGCGCTGCTGCAGCCGGAGATCGACGACGGCCTGCACGCGCTGCAGATTCTCGCCCGCGCGCCGGGCGAAGGCTAGCCGTCCTCAGCGCACCGAGACCGTGCCGAGATGCACCTCGGCGCCGCGCCGGGCACCGGACTCTTGGCTTCGGTAACGGGGCGCGGCCCGCATCTCGTCTCTGCCCCGTCGGGCCACCGGAAGACGCAGAGGAGGAGCACTCGCCACCCGCCACGCTTTCCGCTAGAAGCGCTGCGCTCCCCCGCGCCACGGCCCCTTACCGACCATGCGCCATTTCGAGTATCGCCACGGCGTCCTCTGCGCCGAGGACGTGCCCCTGCCGGAGATCGCCGAGGCGGTCGGCACGCCGACTTACGTCTATTCGACGGCGACGCTCGAGCGGCATTATCGCGTCTTCGACGCCGCCTTCGCTGCCGTGCCCCACCTCGTCTGCTACGCCATGAAGGCGAACTCGAACCAGGCGGTGCTGGCGACGCTGGCGCGCCTCGGCGCGGGCATGGACGTCGTCTCCGAGGGCGAGCTGCGCCGGGCGCTCGCCGCCGGCGTCCCGGCGGAGAAGATCACCTTCTCGGGCGTCGGCAAGACCGATCGCGAGCTCGCCTACGGGCTCGATGCCGGCATCCTCTGCTTCAACGTCGAGTCCGAGCCCGAGCTCGAGCGCCTGTCGGCGATCGCCGCCGGGAAGGGACTCACCGCCGCCATCGCGCTGCGCGTGAACCCCGACGTGGACGCGGAGACGCATGCGAAGATCGCCACCGGCAAGGCCGAGAACAAGTTCGGCGTGCCGATCGACCGCGCCCGCGCGTTGTCGGCGGAGGCCGCCGCGATGCCGGGGATCCGCGTCACCGGCGTCGACATGCATATCGGCAGCCAGATCACCAGCCTGCGGCCCTACGAGGCGGCGATCGGCCGCCTCGCCGCGCTCGTCGGCGAGCTGCGCGCCGACGGCCACGCGATCGACCATATCGACGTCGGCGGCGGCCTCGGCATCCCCTATCTCGACGACGAGCCTGCGCCGCCCGAGCCCCACGACTATGCCGCCGTCGTCGTGCGGCTGACGCACAATCTCGGCGCCACCGTCGTGCTCGAGCCGGGGCGGCTGATCGCCGGCAATGCCGGCATCCTGCTCACCCGCGTCATCGACGTGAAGCAGGGCGCGGCCAAGATTTTCGTCATCGTCGACGCGGCGATGAACGATCTCGTCCGGCCGACGCTCTACGAGGCGCATCACGAGGTCTGGCCGGTGGCCGAGCCGGCTCCGGGCGCCGGCCGCATCACCGCCGACATCGTCGGCCCGGTCTGCGAGACCGGCGACTACCTCGCCCTCGACCGTGGCATGGCACCGGCCCGGCGCGGCGACCTTTTGGCCCTGATGACCGCGGGCGCCTATGGGGCAGTGCAGGCCAGCACCTACAATTCGCGCCCGCTGGTGCCCGAGGTTCTCGTCCGCGACGGGGACTTCGCCATCGTCCGGCCACGCCCGAGCTACGCGGCGCTGATCGGCCTCGACCGGCTGCCGCCCTGGCTCATTTCGACGTGAGCGGCGAATTGTCGGCTCGCCCTCCGGCGTTCGCGTGCTAGACTCATGCCCTGCGGCAGTGATGCGGCAGGAGAGAGTTTGCGCGCGGCGGAGGTCAGGTGACGATCGACACGGGCGGTGCGGCCCCTGAAGGACGTGGGAGGCTCGAGCGGCTCGTCCGCCGGGCGCGGCTGGTCCTCCTGTGGGAGAACGTGTGGCCGCCGATCGCCGCTTTGCTCGGCGTGGTGCTGGTCTTCCTCACCCTTTCCTGGTTCGGCCTCTGGGACGCCGTCTCGCCGCTCTGGCGCATCGTCGGCGTCTGCCTGTTCGCGCTCGCTTTCGCCGCAGCGCTGTTCCCCTTCTTCAGGCTCGCCATGCCGGCGCGGGCCGGCGCCCTGCAGCGGATCGACCGTACCACCGGCCAGGCGCATCGCCCGGCGACGACGCTCGACGACCGGCTCGCGGTCGCCGGCGAGGATCCGTTTACGCGCGCGCTGTGGCAGGCGCATCAGCAGCGGGCCGAGGCCGCCTCGCGCTCGTTCCGGGTCGGCATCCCCTCGCCGCGGCTCGCGCTGCGCGATCCGCGCGCCTTCCGCTTCCTGCTCGTGCTCGTCGCCGTAGTCGCCTTCTTCGTCGCCGGCGGCGACCGTTCGGGCCGCATCATGGCCGCCTTCGACTGGCGCACGCCGCCGGCGGAAGTCGTGCCGCCGCGCCTCGACGCCTGGGTGGCGCCGCCGGCCTATACGGGCCGCGCGCCGATCTTCCTCACCGGCGCCGCCGCCGGCGAGGAGCGCCAGCGCGTGATCCAGGTTCCCGTCGGCAGCGTCGTCGTGCTGCGCGCCTCGGGCGGCGAGGTCAAGGTCGCACCGTCCGGGGACGCACGCGCGGTGGAGACCGAGGGCCGGACCAGCGCCGGCAGCAAGGAAAGCCGCTACGTGCTCGACGGCGATTCGACGATCGAGGTCACGGCGCCCGGCTTCGACACCCGCACCTTCGTCTTCGCGACGATCCCCGACACGCCGCCGACCATCTCGCTCAGCGCGCCGCCGGCGACCGGGCCGCGCAACACCTTCGGGCTCGCCTACCGGGTCGCCGACGATTACGGCGTCGTCGGCGCCGAGGCGCAGTTCGCGCGTCGCGACGATCCGAACGCCAAGGCCAAGCCGGGCCGGCCGCTCTACGACCCGCCGAGGGCACCCTTGACGCTGCCGCAGGCGCGCACACGCTCCGGCGAGGCGACGACGAGCGTCGACCTCGTCGAGCATCCCTGGGCGGGCGCGACCGTGACGCTGACGCTCGTCGCCCGGGACGAGGCCGGGCAGGTGGGCCGCAGCGAGCCGCAGGCCTTCACGCTGCCGGCGCGGCCGTTCTCCGATCCGGTCGCCCGGGCGCTGGTCGAGCAGCGCCGCAACCTCGCGCTCGACGTCGGCGCCCGCGGCAAGGTGAGCAAGGCGCTCGACGCGCTCGCCATGTTCCCGGAGAAGTTTACGCCCGATACCTCGATCTATCTCGGCCTGCGCACCGCCTACTGGCGCCTCGACAATGCCGAGACCGACGAGGATCTGAAGGGCGTCGCCGACTACCTCTGGCAGATGGCGCTGGCGATCGAGGAGGGCGACCTCACCGATGCCGAGCGGGCGCTGCGGGCCGCCGAGCGGGCGCTGCAGGACGCGCTCGATCGCGGCGCCTCCGACGAGGAGATCCGGCGCCTGACGCAGGAGCTGCGGCAGGCGATGAACGAGTTCCTGCGCGAGCTCGCAAGGCGCGCCCCGGAGGCCGAGCAGAACGCCCGCGCGCCGAACGCCAACGAGCGCATGCTGCGGCCGCAGGACCTGCAGAACATGCTCGACCGGCTCGAGGAGATGGCCCGTCGCGGCGACCGGCAGGCCGCCAAGGACCTTTTGGCCGAGCTGCGGCAGACGCTGCAGAACCTGCGCAATGCGCGCCGCATGCAGCGTAACCCGCGCTCCGAGCAGATGGGCAAGATGCTCGACGAGCTCGGCGACATGATCCGCGAGCAGAACCGGCTGCGCGACCAGACCTTCCAGAAGGGCCGCCAGGGCCGCCAGGGCCAGCAGCAGCAGGGGCAGCGTCGTCCCGGCCAGCGCGGGCAGCAGGGTCAGCAAGGTCAGCAGGGCGAGCAGGGCGAGGAGGGCATGGGCGATCTCGCCGAGGCGCAGCGCCAGCTCCGCCAGCGGCTCGAGCAGCTGCGCAAGCAGATGGAGCAGATGGGCGGCCAGGGCGATCCGAACCTCGGCGAGGCCGGCGACGCCATGCAGGGCGCCGAGGGCTCACTGGGCGAGGGCGATTCCGGCAGCGCCGTCGATCAGCAGGGCAAGGCGCTCGACGCGCTGCGCCGCGGCGCGCAGTCGATGGCGAGCCGGATGATGGGCGAGGGCGAAGGCGAGGAGGGCGAGCCGGGCGACGGCGCGCCGAGCGCCCGCCGCGGCCCGGGCGGCGAGGAGGATACCGATCCGCTCGGCCGGCCCACCCGCTCGCGCACCTACGAGTCCGGCAACTCGGTGAAAGTGCCGGGCGAGATCGATGCGCAGCGCGCCCGCCGCGTGCTCGAGGACATCCGCCGCCGCCTCTCCGAGCCCGATCGCCCGCGCGAAGAGCTCGACTATCTCGAGCGGCTGCTCGAGCAGTAGGGGGCGCGCAGAACCTCGCCTTCTTTTACCTCTCCCATCATAGGGAGAGGGTGTCGCCGAAGGCGACGGATGAGGGGCTACGGCGTATCAGGACGAGCGCCGTGCCCCCTCATCCGCCGCTGCGCGGCCACCCCGATCAAGTCCGGGGCGGGCTCTTCTCCCCCTGGGAGAAGGAAGAGAACCTCCGCTCGTGCTCGATCAGCCAGCGCTTGCGCGGCAGGCCGCCGCCATAGCCGACGAGGCTGCCGTCGGCGCCGACGAGCCGGTGGCACGGGACCAGGATCGCCACCGTGTTGGCGCCGTTGGCGCCGGCCACCGCGCGTACCGCCTCGGCGCGGCCGAGGCTGCGCGCGAACTCCCCATAGCTCCGCGTCTCGCCCGCGGGAATTTCTCGCAGCGCCGCCCAGACGCGGGCCTGGAACGCGGTTCCCGGTTGCGTGATCGGCACCTCGAAGTCCAGGCGCTCGCCGGCGAAATAGGCGGCGAGCTGTTCTTTCAGCACATCGACGATTGCGGTCGCGCCGAAGCCGATCGGCCCGAACCGGCGCTCGAGGCGGGCGAGCTCGGCCGGCAGCGCCGGCCGGCCGGCGAACTCCAGAAGGCGCAGCCCGGTGCCGTCGGCGACCGCCAGCATCGGCCCGATCGGCGTCTCCAGCTTTTCCGCGAGCAGCATTGCCGCTCTCGGCCGGGGGCACTCAGCAGCGGACGTCAGGGCGATCGGCAAGGCCTCCGTCACGGCTTCGACAGGATCACCTCGAACACCTCGTTCGAAGCCGCCGTCGGGCCGGAATTCGGCTGCTCGGCGGCGATGCCGCCGAAGATCCAGCCGATCCGGCCGCCGCCCTTCTTCAGCGCCGCGCGCAGGTCCACGAGGCCGTTGCCGATCGTCGGCGTCGCCGGGTCGAGGATCAGCGGCGCCTCGGCGCCGAACATCAGGCGGGCGCCGCTCTTGTCCTTCACGCGCGGATACTCGGCCGACTGGAGCAGCGTCTGCTCGTATTTGCCGTTCGCCTTGCGCACGACGGCCGTCGCCTGGTTGGTGAAGGGGATGTTGGAGTCGGGGACGAAACCCTTGTTCGGCTTGTAGGTCTCGTAGCTGATGCCGCCGAACAGGAGGATGTGGTTGGCCTCGTTGCGCGTGTCGTAGAGGACCACGTTCGCCGTGTCGTAGTTGTTCATGCCCTGCTTGAAGGTCTTCGGATCGTCCGGGTCGGCCATCGACGGGCGGCCCTTGCCGTCGATCTCGACCGGAACCGTCCAGACGCCGTTGGTCAGCGTGAAGACGCCGGACAGCGCCACGGCCGCGTCCTTCCCGTCCTCGAGGATCGGAAGGAGGTTGTAATCGCGGCGGCGGTAGTCGTCGAGATTGGGGACGATCGGGTGCTCGCGGATGTCGGCGATGGCGATCTTGTTGCCGTTGTCGACGATCCGGAAGCTGCGCACCTGGCCGGTATAGGTCTGCACGTGGTCGACCGAGCCGTAGCCGCCCTCGAAGTCCTGGCCGAAGACCAGCGTCGCGCGGCCGTTCAGCATGGTCAGCTGGCCGCCCGTGACCTTCAGCGTCTTGTTGCGCGTCCGGCGGATGAGCCTCTGCAGGTCCTTGGTCGTCTCGCCCTTCACCCAGGCGATGATCTCGGGCAGGTCGAAGGCGGTCAGCGAGGTGAAGGTCGTGAAGTCGCCGATGGTTTTCGAGAAGCCGTAGCCGCCGACGACATAGAGCGTCGAGCCGACCTGGACGCTCTCGGTAGCGGTGGCGGAGAGCTCGTCCTGCTCGAGCCGGCTCAGCGTCGAATCGCGCAGCGGCCGCGACCAGCTCTGCCAGGTCGCCGGATCGATGACCCAGATGCGCCGGTTCTGCGCGCTCGGCGGGAAGTTCTTCAGAGGCTTGTTGGTGAACTTGTGCAGGCCGTTGGTGCGGCCGCCGATGATGACCCACTGGCCCGCATGCTGGCCGACGGCGAAGCTCTGCAGCGTCGGCAGCGTGGTGGGCACCTTCACCCGCTCGAGCGTCACGACATAGGGCAGCGCGCCCTCGTCGAGCGAGATGTCCGACACCGTCGGCGTCTGGTTGGCGGAATGCCCGGCGCCGGCCGAAACGGCCAGCACGAAGGCGGCGAGCAACGCGCGACCGAACGCCATGAAGAGACCTCCCCCGAGTCTGGAATAAGACCGCCCCGGAGCCGGGCCGAAGCGGTTCCACGAGGCGCTATAAGCATATAGAACGGTTCGAAATGCCAGCCCCGGACGGCGCGCGGAGTGGGGATGATCGGCGGCAATTCCGGCCTCGACGGCATGGATCGGCGGCAGGTGCTCGCCGGCCTCGCGGCTCTCGTGGCCGGTGCCGCGACGGCCGCGGCGCCGGCGCTCGGCGCCGCACGGTCCTGGGACGTCGGCATGCAGATTCTCGCCGGCGCACGGCTTCGTGATCCGACGCTGCTGCAGCTGGCCCTCGAGGGGCTTGCCCGCGAGGTCGGCGCCGGCACGGTCGACCGCCTGCTCGAGGCGGTGCTGGCGCGCGATGCCCAAAACATCGAGGCGCCGTTCGCCGATCCGGCGATCGAGGACGCCGCGCGAAAATTCGTCGCCATCGTCTACACCGGCGAGATCCCGACCGGGAACGGCGCGCCGGCGATCGGCTTCCACCAGGCGCTCGCCTGGCAGGTGCTGCACTTCACCAAGGCGCCGAGCGTCTGCGGCCCCGGCATGGGCTGGTGGACGAATCCGCCGGACGCCGGCTGACCGTGGCCGAGAGCGGGCAAACGACGGATTACGAGGCCGATGTCGTCATCGTCGGCGCCGGCATCGCCGGCGGCCACGCCGCGTTCCGGCTCGCCGGCAAGGGCGTCTCGGTGCTGGTGCTGGAGGCCGGGCCGCGCCTGTCGCGCGGGCAGGCGATGCAGAATTTCGTCGCCGCGCGCGGCAAGGGGTCGAACGCACCATACCCGCCGGTCCCTTGGGCGCCGCATCCGACCGACGAGGACCCGGACGCCTTCTACGTGCAGGCGGGGCCGGACCAGTTCGTCGGCTCCTACACGCGCATCCTCGGCGGCACCACCTGGCACTGGACCGGATTCGCCGACCGGCTGCGGCCGGCCGACTTCCGCATGCGCTCCACCTACGGCGTCGCCGAGGACTGGCCGATCACCTACGCCGACCTCGAGAACTATTACGAAGAGGTCGAGCACATGTGGGGCGTCGCCGGCAACCCCGACTACGACTGGGGCGCGCCGCGCAAAACCCCCTATCCGCAGCCGCCGATCCCCAGCACCTACATGGACCAGCAGGTCGACAAGGTGCTCGCGCCGCTCGGCCTCTCGGCCAACATCTTCTCGCACGCCCGCAATTCCGTGCCGTTCGACGGCAGGCCGCCCTGCTGCGGCAACAATACCTGCGTGCCGATCTGCCCGATCCAGGCGAAATACGACGGCTCGGTGCACGTGCTGAAGGCCGAGCGGCTCGGCGCGAAAATCCTCGTCGAGGCGCTGGCGACGAGGATCGAGATCGACGATTCCGGCGCCGTCTCAGGCATCCGCTTCCGCCGCCCGGACGGCACGCAGAACCTGGCGCGGGGAAAGAGGTACATCGTCGCGGCGCACGCGATCGAGACGCCGCGCCTCTTGCTGAACTCGCGCTCCGACCGCCTGCCGAACGGCGTCGCCAATTCCAGCGGCGCCGTCGGCCGCTACCTTCTCAGCCAGCTCAACCAGGACAATTGGGGGCTGACGAAAGACCCGGTCTATCCCTATCGCGGGCCGCAGCAGACATCCGGCCTCGTGCAGTTCCGCGACGGCGAGTTCCGGCGCGTCCGGGCGGCGGTCGGCACTTCGTTCATGAACGACGGCTGGTCCGGCAATACGGACGCGGTCCACCTCGCCCGCGAGCTCGCCGGCAAGGGGGTGCGCGGCTGGCGGATCATCTCGGAGCTCCGCGAGCAGGTGTCCCGGCACCTGCGGCTGAATTCCTCCGCCGAGACGCTGCCGGACCGCGACAACCGCATCGACCTCGACGACCAGAAGCTCGACAGCGCCGGCATCCCGCGGCCGCGCATCCATTTCCGCGTCGACGAGTATACCAAGGCCGGCCTCGCGCACGCGCTGTCCTACACGGAGCGGATTTTCGCCGCCCTCGGCGCGACGGGCGTGAAGACGAACACGCCCTATCTGTCGAGCGCCATCATCTGCGGCACGACGCGGATGGGGAACGACCCGAAATCCTCCGTGGTGGACCGCGATCTGCGGTCGCACGACCACCAGAACCTGTTCATCGTCGGCCCGAGCACGCATGTGACGGCGCCCGTGAACGCGCCGACGCTGACTGTGGGCGCCAACGCGCTGCGCGTCGCCGACCGCATTTTCGCCGAGCTGGGGCAGCCGTGATGCGGGCGTTCTTCTCGGCCGCGCTCGCCTTCGCCTTCGCGGCCGGCGTTGCGAATGCGCAAGAGTTCCGGCCCGACGCGCCGGTAGTGCTTTCGCCGACGATTCCGGCCGACGTCGATCCGGGCGTACGGGCGGCGCTGCTCGGGCGCGGCGAGCTGATGCAGGCGCATCGGCTGTTCGAGCGCCAGCAATGGGCCGCCTTCGTGGCGCTCAACTGGCCGCACGGGCCGGACGGCCAGCCGCGTGAAAAGCTCTCGGACGCCGGACAGCCGGCCTGGGCCGGCTGGATGCAACCCTTCGAGATGTTTCGGCCGGACGGCGCGCCGCCGCCGCCCTTCGGCACCCGCATCCGGGCGCTGCTGCCGAACCCGGAGCGCGTGCAGCGGCCCGACGCCGATGCCACCACACCGCTCGGCACGCCGCCGATCACCTCCCGCGAGGCGCGCGTCCTGCACGATTTCAGCGCCATCTCGCGGCTGCAGGCCGGCACCGAAGTCGACCAGGCCTTCTCCTTCGCCGTCTTCGACCGCAACGGCAATCCGGCCCATTACGAGACGCTGCTGAACGAGGTGGAGTATCGCTTCCTCGTCGACAACGGGCTTTTTCACGCCGGCGGCATCGCCGACTACCTCGAGCGCAACGGCAAGCTCGCCTTCCCGGCGGGGAAGTTCGCCGGCAACCGGCTCGGCGCCATCGAGCTGAAGCTCGCCTGGCGGATTCTCGACCCCAGGACGGACGATTTCGGCCGCTACTTTACGCAAGCCGCCTGGCTGCCCTCGGGGACGGGCGAGCGGGCGGTATGGACGGCGGTCACCGTCGGGCTGATCGGCTTCCACATCGCCCAGAAGACGGAAACGGCGCCGCAGTGGATCTGGTCCACCTTCGAGCATGTCGACAATCTTTCGGTCGATCGGCTGGAGCGGATCAGAACCTTCTCGGGCAGCGATGCGCCGCTCCGGGCGAGCTTCCACGATGCGGACTGCCAGTGGTGCCCGGTCAATGTCGCGGTGCCGCCCGGAGCGGACGGCAAACGGCGCACTCAGATCGCCCGTCTGCAGCCGATTGCGGCGGAAACCCAGGCGCTGAACGCGATGATGCGCATGGCGCTCGCCGCGGCAGGCTCCAAGCTCGCCTATTATGAGATGATCGGCACGCAATGGCCGATCGACCCCGCGGCCCCGCCCGGCGGCGGGCCGAACGGCGCCGTCGCCAACGTCTCCGGCGGAAAGCCGCTGCCGGTCTACCTCGCCAATTCGGTGATGGAGACCTTTTCGCAGGTCGGCAACACGCGCGACCCGGCTCAGGAAGGCGAGGCGCGGGCCGGCGACCGGCTCCTGTTCCAGAACGGCAGCTGCATGGGCTGCCATGCGAGCTCACCCTACGACTTCTCCTGGATTCTCACCAAAGCGCAGCCTCGGCCGACACCCGAGCCGCCGCTGCCGCCGCCGACCTCGCCCTAGCCCGCTCCTCGTCGTCCTG
>JAEZCD010000333.1 GCA_023430145.1 Pseudomonadota bacterium | reverse complement strand
CGCTGGTGGTGGCGACCGGCGGCGGCACGGCGATCGGCGCCATCGCCACGGCGATCGCCGGCGCCGGCGCGGTGCCGCCGCTGACGCGCCGCCTCGACCGCTTCAGCACCGTGCTCGGGGTGATCTCGATCGGCCTCGTCGCCGGCGTGATCGGCATGCAGGTGTTCGCCGGAGTACCGTTCCGCGAGGCCTTCTTCGTCGGCCTCGCGCTCGCCGTCTCGGTTATCCCAGAGGGGCTGCCGGTCGCCGTCACGGTGGCGCTCGCGGTCGCCACGCGCCGCATGGCGCGGCGCAACGTCATCGTCCGCCAGCTGCCCGCCGTCGAGGGGCTCGGCGCCTGCACGGTGATCGCCACCGACAAGACCGGCACGCTGACCGTCAACCGGCTCACCGCCAAGCGGGCCTGGCTGCCCGACGAAGGGACGATACTCGTCGGCGGTGAGGGCTATCGCAGCATCGGCGAGCTCGAGCCGGCGAGCGGCGGTCTGCTGGAGCGCTGCTCCCGCGAGAGGCTCGCCGCGCTCGGACGATCGGCGGCTCTCTGCAACGACGCCACCCTCGACAGCAGCGGCGAGGAGCCGACCGGTACCGGCGACACCGTCGACATCGCCTTCCTGGTCCTCGCCGAGAAGGCGTCCGTCGATGTCGCCGACGTGCGCCGAAACCATCCGCGGCTGGCCGAGATCCCGTTCGATGCGGCCCGGCGCTTCGCCGCCAGTCTCAACCGCAATGTCGGCGACCTGCGGCTGCACGTGAAGGGCGCCGCCGAGACGATCCTGCCGCTCTGCATCGATGCCGACGTCGAGGCCGCGCATATGGCGTCCGAGGGCATGGCGAGGGACGGCTTTCGCGTGCTGGCGGTGGCGACGCGAGGCCTCGGCGACGGCGACGAGCAGGCGATCGACCTCGAGGAGGAGGTCCGCGACCTCGAGCTGCTCGGCCTCGTCGGCTTCATCGACCCGCTCCGGCCGGAGGCACGCGAGGCGGTGCTGCACTGCCATCGGGCCGGGGTCGCGGTGAAGATGATCACCGGCGACCACGCCGCCACCGCGCTGTCGATCGCCCGCGACCTCGGCATCGCCGAGACCGCCGACGAGGTCGTCACCGGGCGCGAGCTCGCCCTGCTCGCCGCCGACTCCGGCGCCGGCCGGGCGCGCATCGCGGGAGCCCGCGTGTTCGCCCGCGTGGAGCCGATGCAGAAGGTGCAGATCGTCGACGCGCTGCAGGGCTCCGGCCAGATCGTCGCGATGACCGGCGACGGCGTCAACGATGCGCCGGCGCTACGAATAGCCGACCTCGGCGTCGCAATGGGCAGGGACGGCACCGACGTCGCCCGCGATGCCGCCGACCTCGTGCTGACCGACGACAACTTCGCTTCGGTGGTCGCCGGCATCGAGGAGGGGCGCGCCGCCTACTCGAACATCCGCAAGGTCATCTATCTCCTCATCAGCACCGGCGCTGCCGAGGCTCTGCTGTTTCTGCTCGCGCTCGCGACCGGCCTGCCGGTGCCGCTCACGGCCGTGCAGCTGTTGTGGCTAAACCTCGTCACCAATGGCGGCCAGGACGTCGCGCTCGCCTTCGAGCGGCGCGAGCCGGGCCTGCTCGACAATCCGCCGCGGCGGCCGCGCGAGCCGATCTTCGACCGGCTGATGATCCGGGAGACGGCGGTCTCGGGCGTCTATATCGGCGTCGTCTCCTACGCCGTCTTCGCCTGGGCTCTGGCTGCTGGCTGGAGCGAGTTCGAGGCCCGCAACATCCTGCTCTTCCTGATGGTCCTGTTCCAGAACGTGCACGTCTTCAACTGCCGCTCGGAGACCCGCTCGGCCTTCCGGGTGCCCTTTTCCAACAACTGGCCGCTGATTTTCGCCGTGGCCGGCGCGCAATCGGCGCAGATCGCCGCCGCCTTTGTCCCCGGCCTGCGCGACGTTTTGGCGATCGAGCCGATCAGCCCCAGCCTGTGGCTGACGCTGGTGCCGATCGCGCTCTCGGTGCTGCTCGTCATGGAGCTCGCGAAAATCTGGCTCCGGCGGACGCCGACGCGCCCATGAGCGCTGCCGCCGCGGAGCCGAGCGGCAGGACGGCTTCCCAGGCGCCCATGGTCCAGAGCGTCGCGCCGCCGAGAAGACACCAGAGAATCGGGATCGGCAGCAGCCAGCGCGGCGCCCCGAGGAGGAGCAGGAGGGCGAGCGTGCCGATCGCCGTCGGCTCCGGCGCGACGCCGAAGACTTCCGCGGCGGCCCACGGCCTGCCGCCGAGCGGCGCCAGCACCGGATAGGCGAGGGCGAGGCCGGCGAGGAGAAGCCCGATCGCAGCCGTGGACACGGGCCGCGCAGGACGCGGCCGCGTCGGCAGGAAAGCGGCGCCGAGCAGCAGAAGGCCCTGCACCGCGAACAGCGGGGCGAGGTAGGCGGCCGCCCAGTTGATCTCGGCATAGCGGTTCCAGACGAAGCTCCAGCCGACGAGCGCCCAGAGGACAGCCAGGATCGCAAAAGTCAGGCGGCCGGCGCCCGGCTGCCGCAGGGCGAGCCAAAGCAGCAGCACCCCGAGCAGCGGGCCGGCGAGCGGCAGCGGCCACAGCGCGGCATTCTGCAGCTCGAACAGCCGCCAGTAGGCGCGGGCGGAGAAGAGCAGGAAATCTCCCGGGCGATAGGTCCACCACTCGGTCATCGGCCGGGCTGCGCTTCCCGCGCCATCACAGATCCCGGAGGTGGGCGGAGATCCGCCGCCGCAGCGCCGTATCCGGCAGCGGGCCGGACATCGCAGAAAGATTCTCGCGCACATGGTCGACACGCGTCGTCGCGGGGATGACGGTGGTGATCGCCGGGTGCGCGAGGATGAACTTCAGGATCGCCTGCGCCCAGCTCGTGGCGCCGATCTCGGCCGCCCAGCCGGGCAGCGGCTCGCGGGCGAGCCGCTGCGTCAGCTCGCCCTGGCGGAACGGCCGGTTGACGATCACGGCGATGCCGCGCTCCTGCGCGAGCGGCAGCAGCCGTGCTTCCGCCTCGATGTCGACCGGGTTGTAGGTGAGCTGCACGAAGTCGAGCTTTCGCTCGCGCATGATCCTCTCGAAGAGATCGTGCCGGCGGCCCTCGGAAGTGGTGATGCCGAGATAGCGCAGGCGCTGCTCGGCCTTGAGCCTCGCCAGCGTGTCGAGATGCGCCTGCCAGGCGACGAGGTTGTGCACCTGCAGGAGGTCGAAGGCCGGCACGCCCCAGGCGGTGCGCGAGGCCTCGATCTGCGCCGGTCCGCCGGCGCCGGAGCCGGTCCACACCTTGTCGGCGGCGAACAGGGATTTCGGCCGGCCGAGCTTGCCGAGGCCATGGCCGACGACCGCCTGCGAGGAGCCGTACATCGGCGAGGAATCGATCATCCGGCCGCCGCCGGCGAAGAAGGCGGCCATCACGGCCGTGCATTCGTCCCGCAGCACGGGATCGGTGCCGACGTTGAAGGTGATCCAGGTGCCGAGGCCGACGGCGGCGATCGTCTCGCCCGTCGAGGGGATGGTCCGCTCGAGCACGCCGTCGGCGGCGCGCGCACGGCCCGGCACGGCCGCGGCCGCCGTGGTCGCGAGGGCGGCCTCGAGAAAGCTCCGCCGCGTGAACGGCATCGTGCGCCTCCGTCGGCAATCATCGGTGCGACCGAGATAGGTCGGCGCGGCCGGCGCTGCCATCGCCGCACGCGCGAAACTTGTGCCGGGCCGGCATCTTCAAATAGACTCGAAACGTCCTGTCCGATCGGAGATGCCATGCTGCGTGCGGCCCTTCTCACCAGCGTTTTCCTGCTGTCCACGCCGGCTATGGCTGCGCCGCCCAACATCATCGTCATCATGACCGATGATCAGACGGACGACCTCACAAATATGCCTCAGGTGAGCGCCCGGCTGGCGAAGGGAACGCGGTTCACCAATTCCTTCGTCGACTTCTCGCTCTGCTCGCCGAGCCGGGCGACCTTCATGTCGGGACAGCGCGCGCTCAACCACGGCGTCGGCGAGAAGGGCGATGTGAACGACCACCAGGCCACCTTCGTCCGCAAGGGCACCCTGCCGATGTGGCTCCGGGAGGTCGGCTACACCACCGCTCTGATCGGCGTGAAGGCGATGAGCGGGCAGGGCGAGGGGCCGGCCAAGCTCGGTTTCGACCACTTCGCCGTGATCGACAATCACGAGACGAACCGCTATTTCGACCCGACGATGAACGTGAACGGCGTTCTCGAGCCCCGCATCGGGGAGTATTCCACCGATGTATTCGCCGACGAGGCGATCGACTTCATCCGGGCGAAGCCGAAGCCCTACTTCCTTTACATCGCGACGGCGGCGCCGCATGCGCCCGCCTTGCCCGCGCTTCGCCACAAAGGGCTCTGCGGCACGGTCGCCCTGCCGCGCCCGCCGTCCTTCAACGAAACGAACCTCCGCGACAAGCCGACGTTCATCGCCTCGCTGCCGCGCTACGACGTGATCAAGGAAGCGAAGCTCGAGAAAACCTTCCGCAAGCGCTGCGAGACCCTGCTGTCGGTCGACGAGATGGCAGCCGAGCTGATCGATCGCGCCGGCAAATACAACTGCGTGTTTCTCACCTCGGACAACGGCTTCGTGCACGGGCAGCATCGCTTCACCGGCAAGCTGCTCGCGGCCTACGAGGAGAGCATTCGCGTCCCGCTCGTCATGTGGGGCTGCGGGGCGCCGGCCGGGGCGCAGATCGACGCCCTCGTCGGCAATGTCGACCTGCCGGCGACCATTCTCGATCTGGCGGGCGCCGTGAGCGGCCGCCGCGCCGACGGGAGATCCCTCCTTCCGCTGCTCGCCGGTGCGCCCTGGCGGACGGCGCTGCCGATCTCCGGCGCCTGGGGCTGGCAGAACGGCGGCGCGGGCGAGACGGGCACGAGCCATTGCGTGCGGACCCGGCGATGGATCTACTGCGCCCATTCGAACGGCGAGCGGGAGCTCTACGACCTCGCCAAGGACCCGTACCAACTCAGGAACCGGGCATCCACGCCCGCACGCGCCAGCGTCGTGGCGGCGCTGGATGCGCTCTCGACAACGCTTCGCGACTGCGCCGGGGCCAGATGCTGGTTCGACGGCGATCCCATCGCCGGCCCGGCGCCGCCCGGGCGCCCCTGAGCCGATCGCCCCCCGGGATCCCTCGCCCACCCGCGGATTAAGCGAGCCGCCTCTCGCCCGCGCTCCGCGGCCGCGTCGCGGTCGGGGCGACGGCCTCCCGCGCCGCGATCGCAAACACCCGGATCTCCTCGTCGAACCCCTTCAGTGCCCGCGGGCCGAGGTCGTCGAGCGGGATGCGTCCGCCGAGCTCGGCGGCGGCGACCGCGTCGACCAGGATCTCGCCGTCGGCGGCCGCCGAGCAGAGCCGCGAGGCGAGGTTCACCACGGTGCCGATCGCGGTGTAGTCGAGGCGGCGCTCGCAGCCGAAGCGGCCGACCGTCGCCGGCCCCTTGGCGAGGCCGATGCCGTAGCCGATCGCCCAATGCCGCGCCCGCCAGCCGAGCGCCAGCGTCTGCATCGCCGCTTGCATCGCCATCGCCATGCGGACGGCCCGCAGCGCCGGACGGCGGCATGGCTCGGGCGCGTTGACGAGGATCATCAGCCCGTCGCCGGACAGGCTCGTCAGGGTGGCCCGAAATTCGTCGACGATGGCGCCGACCGCCGAATAGTAGGCGCCGAGCAGCTCGATGACCTCGTTCGGCTCGGCCTTCGCCGCGAAGGCGGTGAAGTTGCGCAGGTCGCCGAACACCGCGACGATCTCGGTCTGCCGGCTGCCGGTCGCCGGCGCTTCGACTGGGACATACGTCATGCAGACCTCCCGGTCCGACCATTTCGGATCGGCCGGGTGCCGGCCGATGCCGCGCATTCTCTCGCCTCCCGCGGCCGGTTTGCGGCGTCGGCGTGATCTGGTCGTGATCGGCGACGCGCTCGGCCCGTGAATTCCTGCATCCGGACGGCCCGGCGTCGCGGCGCATCGAGGGCTCGCCGATGCGGCAGGGCACGCGCTGCGCGACGCGCTCCTGCGCGCCGGCCGTGCGAAGCGAGATATGTGACTGCCGGAGCCCTGCCCTGAGCAGGCGTAGGGGCTCGCCCGCCGCACGCGCCGATCGTCGGACCGGGCAAGCCGGTGCGCTTCTTGGGTGATACGCGTTCTCGGGGCGACCGGAAGCGCGCCTCCCGGGTGTGGCCTCGGGAATTCAGTCCTTGCCGAATTCACGGAGACGTCGCTGGAGCGATCGCGTCGGCATCACGCTTGCAGGAGAGGACGGTGCGCCTGTCGAGAGGGAAAGGTGCCCGACATGATGCGACGCGACAGACTTCCGGCCTTCGGCCGCAACGCACTCACCGGCCTGCTGCTCGCGGCGGGCCTGCTCGGGCCGGCGATGCCGGCCGCAGCGCACGATCACTGGATCAATCATCACTTCGCCTGGTGCTGCGGCGAGGAGGACTGCGCGCCGATCCCGGCCGGAGAGGTCCGCATCCAGCCCGGCGGCTATCTGATCGTGCAGACCGGCGAGGTCATTCCCGAGAGCAAGGCGCTGCCCAGCGCCGACGGCCAGTACTGGCGCTGCCAGTACCTCGTCGGCAGCCTCAAGGGGCAGACGCGGTGCTTCTTTCGGGGTCTGCCGGGGTCGTAACGTCCGACGGCACGCCGATCGGCTGCTGGCGGATACGCGCCAGCCGGTCCTGGATCTTGCCCGGGATCGGCAGCCCGGCGCGCTGCAGATAGAGCTGCATGATCGCGTAGTGCGTCCGATGCATCGGCGCGTTCTTGTGCAGGTAGCTCTTCCGCGAGAACGTCAGGTGCGGGTAGGCATTGGCCTCCCAGACGATCGTCCGCCCCTCGCGGTCGTAGCTGTAGTCGAAGGCGACGAGGTCGAGTCCGAGCGCCCGCCGGGCGCGCTGGAAGGCGGCGTGGTTGCGGTCCGGCGCGTTGGTATAGGCGATCTCCTCGTCGCGGGCCGCGTCCGCCTTCAGCCGGTTGAAGCCTCGGGTCTGCCAGTCCTCCGAGATCTGCAGGTGATGGCTGACGCCTTCGTCGCCGGCGGCGATATAGCGGTACTTGCGATAGAGGCCGTCCTCGCCGGCGACGTCGACGAACTCGATCGCCACCGGCCGGCGGAAGCGGGCGAGCGACACCCGCCTCAGCTCGGCACCGGTCCGTACGACGATCAGCGTCCCGCCGTGCCCCCAGTCCTCGCGTACGAGCAGCGGCAGGCCGATCTCGGCCGCGGCCTCGGCGAGGTCGCGCGGCTCGGCGAGCTTCTTCATCCGCGGCGTCCGCAGGTCGGGACCGGCGATCAGGCTGGCGCCGAGGAACTTCGTGGTGTTGAGCAGCCGGTCGACGCGGTTGATGATCGGGATGTTGCGGGCATCGCACTCGGCCGCGAGCGTATTGGCCTGCTCGTAGACCTCGAGCGACCAGTTCTGCACCGGGTCCTGCAGCCAGGGGATATGCAGCACGACCTCGACGTCGTCGGGCACGCGGCAGGGCAGCGTCCGCAGGTCGAACCGCGGCAAGACCTCCGGCAGGTTGTTGCCCGTCCAGGTCAGCAGCTCGTCGTAGAAGTGCGGATTGAACGGGGGGTGGCGGATCGTCAGGAACCGCGCGTTGGGACGGGGTGGCACGATGCGCTTTCCGCAGGGACGAGCCGATGAACCGTGGCAGCCTACAGTGATCGGCGGCGCCGAGCCAGAGCGTCGCCGGACGGCTTGACTCGGCGCCGCGGCTCGGCCGAAGTCTCGCCGGCCGTGCCCGCGGGGCCGGACGGACAGGGGGGCGAATCGCGCATGAGGAAGAGCCGTCACGTGCTGCGCGCTGCCCTCGTGTGGCTGCCGCTCCTCGCGGCTTCGACAGCGCCGGCCGACACCGCGCCGACGCCGCCGGTCGTCGTGCGCGAGGTCTTCTCGGGCAGCACGACCGCCGCCGGGCAGCCGATCGTCCTGCCGCAGAAGAATGCGCGGCTCGTCGTCTCGACCTACGACATCGCGCCCGGCGCCCGCCTGCCGGTGCACAAGCATCCCTCGCCGCGCTACGCCTACGTGCTCGCCGGAACGCTGACGGTCACCGATGCCGAGAGCGGCGAGGCGAAGGTCTATTCGGCAGGCGACTTCATCGTCGAGATGGTCGACCGCTGGCATTACGGCACCAACACCGGCACCGAGCCGGTGAAGCTCGTGGTCATCGACCAGACCGAGGGCCCTGTGCCGAACACCGAGCTGCGCGCCAAGTAGAGCACGGCTCGCCGCCGTCCAGCCCGCTGATGGTCGAAGAGATTTGCCGTCGATCCCATGCCTAGGATGGGAATTGCCTCCCCGGGCGATTCGCGTCGTCGCGGGCGGCGGGCGCGGCGAAAGCCGTCGCTCCGGACTGGCGTTCTGTTGCGTAAAGGAGTGAGCACCCCCGCTTCCGCGATAGAGGACCCAGATGCCGCGATCGAGGCCATTCGCAGCTCTTTGCAAGCACATCCGCTTCCCCGCCGCCCCGCTTCTTCTGGCGGCGCTCTCCACGGCCCTGCTGCCGGCCGGCGCCCGCGCCGACTCCGGCCTTGGCGAGCAGTTCGCGCAGCAGATGACGATCGCCGATCTGCGCACGCACCTGCACGCCCTGCAGGACATCGCGCGCGCCAACGGCGACACGCGTGCCTCCGGCACCAAGGGCTACAGGCAGTCGGCGCGATACGTCGCCCGCGAGCTGAGGAAGGCCGGCTACGACGTCGAGGTGCAGCCGTTCGCCTACCTGCTCTACGAGGAGAAGACGCCGCCGGTGCTCGACCGGCTGTCGCCGACGAGCGAGACCTATGAGCCGGACGAGGATTTTGCCAGCATGACCTATTCAGGTGCCGGCGACGTCACCGGCACGCTCGTGCCGGCGGCCGGCATCGTCATTCCGCCGACCGAGCAGCCGAGCTCGGCGAGCGGCTGCGCGGCGAACGACTTCCCGCCGCAGACGGCGGGCAACATCGCGCTCGTGCAGCGCGGCGCCTGCGACTTCGCGGTGAAGGCCGCCAATGCGATCGCCGCAGGTGCGGTCGGCGTGATCATCTTCAACGAGGGCAATCCGAGCGACCCCTCGCGTGTGGGGATGTACTACGGAACGCTCGGCGGTCCGGTCGCGGTCCCGGTGCTGTCGACGAGCTTTCCGGTCGGCGAGGAGCTCTATCAGCTGACGCAGTCCGGCGCCGTGACGGTCCGCATCGTGGTCGACGCCACGACCACCGAGACCGAGACCGTCAACGTCATCGGCACGACGAGGACCGGCGATCCCGACCACGCGATCGTCGTCGGCGCCCATCTCGACTCGGTCCCGCAGGGGCCGGGCATCAACGACAACGGCTCCGGCGTCGCCGCCATCCTGCAGATCGCCGAGAACCTCGCGCGGTACAAGACGGAGGAGACGCGCAACCAGGTGCGCTTCGCCTTCTGGGGCGCGGAGGAGGACGGGCTCTTCGGCTCGACCTACTATGTGAACTCGCTCCGCAAGAAGGCGCGCGCCAAGATCGCTCTCAACCTCAACTTCGACATGCTGGCCTCGCCCAACTATGTCCGCTTCGTCTATGACGGCGACGGCGACGTGGGCCCCAAGGGGCCGAAGGGCTCCGGCGAGATCGAGAACGTCTTCGTCCGCTACTTCGACCGGAAGGGGCTGAAGACGGAGCCGACGGCGTTCGACGGCCGCTCCGACTACGGGCCGTTCATCGAGGCCGGCATCCCGGCCGGCGGCCTCTTCTCCGGTGCCGAGGAGATCAAGACCAAGAAGCAGGCGAAGATCTATGGCGGCGAGGCGGGCGTCGCCTACGACGTCTGCTACCACCAGGCCTGCGACACGATGCGGAACATCAACAACGAGGGCTTTCTTCAGCTCGCCCGCGGCGCGGCCTACGCCACCTACGTCATGGCCAAGCGCCGCTTCGCGCCGGACCGCGGGCCGGACGAGCTCGCCGCTTCCAAGCTCGAGCTGAAGTACCGCGGCAATCGCCTGGTGCGCTGAGCGGAGCGCTGCAGCGCTCCTGCTCTTCCCCTCTCCCCGCGCGGGGGGCGGCGGGGGCCGGGGGGGGGCCCC
>JAEZCD010000080.1 GCA_023430145.1 Pseudomonadota bacterium | reverse complement strand
CGACCACATTCGCGTCGATGACGATCAAAGTCCGTCCCGCATCCGGCGGATGACCTCGGCGCTGTCGAGAGTATGTCCGGGCGGGGTGAGCGACCGCGAGTAATCGCTTATCGCAAGGCGGCCGCGGGGGGGGGGGCGGCCCCCCCCCCCGGGCGCCGGCGCGCCCGCCCCCGGGCCGGCCCGGGCTGCGGGGGTTCGCGGGAAGTCGTCGTCGTCGTCAGGCGGCGCGGGCGAGGATCTCCCGCACCGCCGCGGTGTCGATGTCGGCCGCCTCGCCGAGTTTCGTCTGTCCGGCGCGCTCCAGATGGGCGACGATGTCGGCCGGCACGACCTTCACGGGCGCGACGTCGGACAGCCGCACCGGGCAGCCCATGCGGCGGAAGAAATCTTCCGTCCGCCGGATCGCCTCCTCGCGGGCGGCGTCCTCGTTCTTGTCCTCGATGTGCCAGACGCGACGCGCGTAGCGCAGCAGCATGTCCTTCTTGCCCTCGCTCTTGAAGCGCAGCAGCGTCGGCATCACCATCGACAGCGTCCGCGCATGATCGATGTCGTAGAGCGCGGTGATGGCGTGGCCGATCATGTGCGTCGACCAGTCCTGCGGCACGCCGGCGCCGATGAGGCCGTTCAGCGCCTGGTTCGCCGCCCACATGACGACTTCGCGCGACTCGGCATCGTTCTTGTCGACGAGGCGCGGCCCCCACTCGATCAACGCCTCCATCAGGACTTCGCTGTAGCCGTACTGGATCGGTGCGTTCACCGGCAGCGTCAGATACTGCTCGACGACATGGGTGAAGGCGTCGACGACGCCGTTCTGCAACTGCCGCTTGTCGAGGCTCTGCATCGTGTCGGGATCGAGGATGGCGAATTTCGGCCGTGCCGCCTGGTTGGCGAACGGGATTTTCAGATGCCGCTCGCGGCTCGAGATGACGGACACCGGATTGCTCTCCGAACCTGTCGCAGGCAGCGTCAGCACGACGCCGACCGGCACCGGGTCCTGCACGACGCCGCCCTTGGCGAGAAAATCCCAGGGATCGGGATCGTCGAGCGGGATGATGGCGGCGAGGAATTTCGCCGCGTCGACCACCGAACCGCCGCCGACCGCGAGGATCAGCTCGGCATTCGCCTCGCGGGCCACGTCGGCGGCGCGGAGAATGGTCTCGTAGAGCGGGTTGGCCTCGATGCCGCCGAACTCGGTCACCTCGCATTTCTGCGTCGCGGCCCGGACCGCGTCGTAGACGCCATTCCGCTTGATGCTGCCGCCACCATAGAGCAGCAGCACCCGCGTGCCGGGCGCGACGAGGTCGGCGAGGGCGGCGATCTGGCCGGAGCCGAAGGCGATCTCGGTCGGGTTGCACAGTCGGAAGGTGACCTGGCTCATGCTTGCCTCGCTCCTCTCGCATCGGCGGCCGCCGCTGCCCCGAACATGTCTCTTTCCGGGCGCGGCCGTAGCGCGCCCGCCATCGGCACCGTCGCCTTGCGCCAGACAAGCGGCGCGCGCGCGGCGGGGCTGTCGCCTGCGCGACATCGGGCCCGCCGCTGCCTAGCGCGAGACGCCGCCGCGACGCAAACCCGGCCGCTGCACCACGCGCGCTTTTCCGCTCCCCAGCCCGCCCTTGCCGCTGTATGTCCCTGCCGCGCGCGCCGCGAGCGTGCGAGACACGACGGGGGAGGCGGATGCGCACAATTCTCGGACGCAAGACCTCGAGCAATGTGATGAAGGTCGTCTGGCTGCTCGAGGAGCTCGGCCTTCCCTACGAGCGGCGGGACGTCGGCGGCCCGTTCGGCGGCAACGACACGGCGGAGTATCTCGCGCTCAACCCGAACGGAAAAGTGCCGATCCTCGTCGAGGACGACTTCGTGCTCTGGGAGAGCAATGCCATCCTCGCCTATCTCTGCAACCAGCATGCGCCGGACTCGCCGCTCTATCCCCGCGAAGCCAGGGCCAGGGCCGACGTCGATCGCTGGATGTACTGGCAGCAGACGACGGTCGACGCGCCGCAGCGGACGCTGCTGATCGGCATGGTGCGGACGCCGCCGGAGAAGCGCGACCCGAAGGCGCTCGAAGCCGCCGCCGCCGAGCTGCGGCATTTCTGGCCGATGCTGGACCGCCAGTTGGACGGTCGCGACTTCGTCTGCGAAAAATTCACGCTGGCCGACATGACGCTCGGCCCGCACGTGCATCGCTGGTTCGCCTACGAGATCGAAAAACCCGAGCTGCCGGCGCTGCGGCGCTGGTACGAGCGGCTGCTCGAGATGCCGATCTACCTGCAGCACGTCGCGCTGCCGGTGGTGTGAGGCCGAGGAAAGCGCCGCGTCTGCAAAGCAGGCGACCGACGGGCAGTCGAAATCGGGCTTTGCTCGCAGGCGACACAGCTCTGGGGAACGAGATGCTCGCGAGTTCGAGGAACGCGGTGAAGGAAGCGGCGGCGAAGGGCGCGCGGATACGCGGCGTGCATCTCAGCTTCCCAGCGCCGCAGATCATCGAGGTGCTGGGCCCGACCGGGCTCGACTTCGTCTATTTCGACGGCGAGCACGGCGCCTTCGACCTGCATGACCTCGCCGAGGGCTGCCGCACCGCAGAGCTCCTCGGCCTCACGCCGATCGCGCGCCTGCCGAACACGGCGGTCGACACGATTACGCAATATCTCGACCGCGGTGTCCGTGGCCTGATCCTGCCGCACATCGAGACGGTGGCGCAGGCGCAGGCGATCGTCGAGGCGGCCTATTACGCCCCGCTCGGCAGCCGCTCCTATGGCGCCGGCCGGCCCGAGTTCGGCATCGGCGAAAAATTCCCGACGCCGGATTACTGGGCGATGTGCAACGGCCGCACCTCGGTCTCGCTGATGATCGAGAGCGTGGCCGGGCTCGAGGCGGCGGCCGAGCTCGCCGCCGTCGAGGGCGTCGACTATCTCAGCTTCGGCCTGTTCGACCTGTCGCAGGCGCTCGGCTTTCCAGGGCAGCCGAGCCATCCGGAGGTGCAGCGCCGCGTCGCCGAGGCCTCGGCGAAGATCCGCGCCGCCGGCAAGCCGATCCGCGAGGACTTCATCGAGTTCGCCTGGATCAACGATATTTTGAAGGCAGGCAGTGCGGCGCTTTTGTGAGGCACTGTCCTTATTTGTGAGGGAGACCGTCTTTCTTCTCGCTCGGCGCTTCTCCCTCGTCGTCCTCCGCGGAGGCGGAGGACCCAGCTTTCCCCTCGCAAGCATACAGAGAAGGACTGGATCCTCCGCCTTCGCGGAGGATGACGAGCGGAGGCGGCGGAGG
>JAEZCD010000237.1 GCA_023430145.1 Pseudomonadota bacterium | reverse complement strand
CCCTCCCCCCCCCCGGGCCCCCCCCCGGCCGCGCGAAGCGCGGGGAAGGGGAACCCAGGCCTTTCGGAGACCGATCGCGAACTCAGTTTCTTCCATAGGAGCGCCAGCGACGAGGCAATCCGCCTTTCGGGCGGGAGAACCTGGATTGCTTCGCTTCGCTCGCAATGACGGGCGCACGTCCGGGCGCAGAAATCCGGAGGAAAGCGGGTCGGGGCCGAGCGAGATCGTGGGCGCATTGGCGTTCATGCCCGCGGAGCGCTATCTCCACGGCCAGGTCCGCCGAGGAGCCGAGAACGAAAATGTCCGAGATCGTCTGCATCTCGCCGATCGACGGCCGCGAGGTCGCCCGGCGCCCCGTGGCGACCCCGCAACAGATCGAGGCCGCCCTCGCGGCCGCCCGCAACGCTCAGGCCGAGTGGCGCCATGTCCCGGTCGCCGAGCGGGCCAAGGCCGTGCTCGGCTTCATGGACGCTCTGCTGGCCATGAACCAGGAGGTGGTTCCGGAGCTCGCCTTGCAGATGGGCCGGCCGGTGCGCTTCGGCGGCGAGTTCCGCCCGGTCGAGGAGCGCATCCGCTACATGGCCGGCATCGCCGAGGCCTCGCTGGCTCCCCTCCTGCCGGATGGCAGGCCGGGATCACGCCGCATGATCAAGCGCGAGCCGGCCGGCATCGTCTTCGTCATCGCGCCCTGGAACTATCCCTTCCTGACGGCGGTCAACACGATCGCCCCGGCGCTGATCGCCGGCAATGCGGTGCTGCTTAAGCACGCCGCGCAGACCATTTTGGTCGGCGAGCGCTTCCAGATGGCCGCCGACCGCGCCGGCCTGCCGAAGGGCCTCTTTCAGAACCTCGTCCTCGGCCATGCCGAGACGACCAAAATCCTCGCCTCCGGTTCTGTCGACCACGCCAACTTCACCGGCTCGGTCGCCGGCGGCAAGGCGATCGAGCGGGCGGCGGCCGGCACCTTCACCACGCTAGGCCTCGAGCTCGGCGGCAAGGACCCGGCCTATGTGCGGCCCGACGTGAATTTCGACCACGCGGTGGAGAACCTCGTCGACGGCGCCTTCTACAATTCCGGCCAGTGCTGCTGCGGCATCGAGCGCATCTACGTCCACGACAGCCTCTACGACCGCTTCGTCGAAGCCTATGTGGCGCAGACCAAGGGCTACGTGCTCGGCAACCCGCTCGACGAAGCGACCACGCTCGGCCCGATGGCGGCGACGCGGTTCGCGCAGACCGTGCGCGACCAGACCGCCGAGGCGCTCGCCAAGGGCGCCGTCCCGCATCTCGATCCGAAGAGCTTCCCGGCCGACAGAGCCGGCACGCCCTATCTCGCGCCGCAGGTGCTGACGAATGTCGACCATTCGATGCGCGTCATGGTCGAGGAGAGTTTTGGGCCCGTCGTCGGCATCATGAAGGTCTCGTCCGACGAGGAGGCGATCCGTCTCATGAACGACTCGCCCTACGGCCTCACCGCCTCGATCTGGACCGCCGACATCGACGTGGCCGAGGCGATCGGCGACCGCGTGGAGACCGGCACGGTGTTCATGAACCGCTGCGACTATGTCGACCCGGCGCTCGCCTGGACCGGTGTGAAGGACACCGGCCGCGGCGCCTCGCTGTCGGAGATCGGCTACGCCATGCTGACGCGGCCGAAATCGTATCATTTGCGCCCGGTGGGGTGAGGGCGGCGACGACAGCCGGTGGAACGGGCCGGTCGACGGCCGCGCCTGCCTCGTCTAAAGGCTTCCGCGAAGCGGCGGCGCGCCGCCCTGCGGAGGCACTCGAATGCTGTTTGCGGTCCTGCTCACCGACGATCCGGAGTTCGCGCACATGCGCGAGCGGCACATGGCCGAGCACCTCGCCTTTCTCGAGGAGAACGCCGGCCGCATCCGTGCCGCGGGGCCGTTGCGGGAGGCCGACGGGGCCGGTGCCGGCGGGCTCTGGCTCGTCGAGGCGGAGAGCCCGGAGGCGGTGAAGGAGCTCGTCGAGAGCGATCCGTTCTGGCCGACCGGCCTGCGCGCCTCGGTGCGCATCCTGCGCTGGATTCAAGTGCTGGCGGACGGCAAGCGGATGAAGTAGAGGGGAGCGGTCAACGGGCTCGGGCGGGCCGCCGGGGGGCGTTTCGCCATGCCGCAAAAGGCCGGACTTCTCAACGGTTTCGTGACGGTCTCGGCGATTGTGTTCGCTCCGAGGTCATGCTTAAAGTCCGCGCCGCCGACTAGGGGTCTCATGTCAGGGTTGCTGGAATGAGCGTTGAGGTCCAGGACTACCGGCCTTCCGAGAGCGAAAGCTTCATGAACGATCGGCAGCGTGAGTATTTCCGCCAGAAATTGCTCGCCTGGAAAGAAGAAATCCTCGAGGAAAGCCGCGAAACTCTAGAACATCTTCAGGACGAAAATCAGAATCACCCCGATCTGGTGGATCGGGCGTCATCGGAAGCGGACCGCGCGATCGAGCTGCGCGCCCGCGACAGGCAGCGCAAGCTGATCGCCAAGATCGATGCCGCGCTGCAGCGGATCGAGGACGGATCCTACGGCTACTGCGAGGAGACCGGCGAGCCGATCGGTCTCCGTCGCCTCGATGCACGGCCGATAGCCACGCTGTCGGTCGAGGCGCAGGAACGGCACGAGCGCCGCGAGCGCGTCTACAGGGACGAGTGAGCGTCCTCTTCCCTCTCCCGTGGGGAGAGGGTGCCGCCGAAGGCGGCGGGTGAGGGGTTACGGAGCTTCAGAACGAGCGCCGCAGCCCCCCATCCGGCCGCTTCGCGGCCACCTTCTCCCTCTGGGAGAAGGAAAAAGTCCAGGCACGCTACGCCGAATCGAAATCGGTCGAGTGCGAGAGCGTCTGCCAGGCGTCGACCTGCTCGGCCGCGGCGGCGAGCTTTCCCTTTGCGCTGCCGACCGACTGCTTGCCCATGGCAAAGCGCAGCGGCGGGGTGTCGGCATTCACCACCGCGACGATCGCCTCGGCGCCGCGCACCGGGTCGCCCGGCTGCTTGCCGTCGCCCTCGCGCAGGTCGCGGCGGAAATCGGCGAGGATGGCATCGTAGGGCGCCATCGGCGGCGCCTCGTACATGGAGGCCGCGCCGCGGAAGTCGGTGCGGAACGAGCCGGGCGCGAGAATCGTCACCTTGATGCCGAGCGGCGCGACCTCCTGGGCGAGCGTCTCGGTGATTCCCTCGAGAGCGAACTTGGTCCCGCTGTAGACCCCGTAGCCCGCCTTCACGAACAGGCCGAGCGCGGAGGAGACGTTGAGGATGTGGCCGGACCGCCGCCCGCGCATGTGCGGCAGCACCGCCTTGGTGACGCGGATCACGCCGAAGACATTGGTGTCGAAGATGCGGAAGATCTCCTCGTCCGGAATCTCCTCGAGCGCACCGATGACGCCGTAGCCGGCATTGTTGACGAGCACGTCGATCCTGCCGGTGCGGGCGATCGCCGCCGCGACCGCGGCCTTCACCGAGGCCTCGTCGGTGACGTCGAGCGGCAGCGCTATGGCGCGGTCGGGATAGCGGCGGACGAGATCGTCGAGCGTCTCCGGGCGCCGGGCCGTGCAGACGGCGGTCTCGCCGCCGGCCAGCACCCGCTCGCAGAGCGCGCGGCCGATGCCGGATGAACAGCCGGTCACGAACCAGACGCGGGCGGAACTCTCATCGGGATTGGTCGCCAAGGGTGTGCTCCCGCCTCTCTTCTGCAGCCGCAGCTGCACGGCCTTCTCGATCGCGATCAGGCACGCCGGATCGCGATGGCTCCGGTCTCAGCCGGTATATTCGACGATGTGCATGCCCGCGCCGCCGCGGTCGATGATGTAGAGCAGGCCGTTCTCGTCCATGCCGACATCGTTCGACTGGATCGCCGCCTGGCCCTCGGGCGTCTCCGGCACGAAATAGCCGAGCTCCTTGGGCCGCAGCGGATCGCCGACGTCGACCGCCCTGAGGCCGGCATTGAAGTAGGTGAGGAAGACGATGTTCGCCCAGGGCCCGTCGGCGGGGATCGTCTCGATGATGTTGTGGGCGCCGAAGCGGCCCGGCCGCTCGTAATATTTCTCGCGCTCGGGGAAGAAGCTCGACACCGGCATCGGCCGCGTCTCGTCGCGGATGTCGAGCACCCACATGAACAGCGCGTCCCAGTATTTCCTGCCAGCGCGGCCCTCGTCGGTGACGACGCAATAGGGGCGGTCGCCGATCGGCACAATCGTATGGTTGCGGCCCGGGAAGGGCGGCGACCAGGCGGCATGGCCGACGAGCTTCATGCTCGCGAGGTCGGTGCAGTCGATGACGGCGACGCCGCCGCCCCAGAAGGCGGCGAACATGCGGTCGCCGCGGATGATCGGCGGCCCGTGCAGCGTGCAGGTGGTGTCGAGCGGGCGCGGATCGTTGCCGGGCTCCGCCCCCTCGCGCTTCTGCCACGGCAGGCCCCAGATGCCGATCACCTCCGGCTTCAGCGGATCCTTGATGTCGAGCGTCCAGATGACGCGCCGGTCCCAGCCGGGCGCATCGCACGGCATCAGGGCGACCTGCCGCTGATGATCGATGCCGAAGCGGTGCGGGCCGCTGCCCGGCATGTCGTAGAAGCCGACCTGCTTCGGCTCGCTCGGCCGGCTGACGTCGAAGATGAACACCCCCGCGCGCCCTTTGCGCCCTTCCTCGCCCGGCAGGAGCTCGGCGTTCACCCACAGGATGTCGTCGCCGATCAGCCGCAGCTTGTGGCAGTGGACGCCGGGCGGCGGCTGGAACTCGGCCACCTTCCTCGGCTTCGACGGATCGCGCACGTCATGCACCGTGAAGCCTTCCGGGCCGGTATAGCTCGAGCTGCCGACGGCAGCGACGAAGGCGTGGCCCTTCCTGATCTCGACCAGGCTGCCGCCGCCCCAGGCCGCCGACGGGTCATGGCCGACCAGCCGAAAGTTCTTGGCTTCCTCGGGAAACGGCGACGGCATTCGGGGGCTCCTTCGGACAGGATTTCGGGCGGCTGCCGAACATCCGGCCGCCACGCTCGGACTCCCATGGAGATGGCGGCATGTCAATTGCCCATGTGAGATAGTGGCAGGCGCGGCCTGCGTCCGTGCAGACGGTGGCGTCCCATTTCCGGGCATGGCATGTTACGGGCCAACCTATGGCCTGGCCGCGAGTCTTCCGATCGTGGCCGACCGGGACCATCGATCGGCGCGACCCTTGCGTTGCCGCCAGCGAAGCCGGAGGCGAACCATGACGACAACGGCACATTCGACGAAGCAGTTCGATCTCGACGACGTCGAGGAGCAGAACCAGCGCGGCGGCATCCAGTCCCTCGTCCGCGCCTTCGCCATCCTCGAGGAAGTGGCTCGCAGCCGCGACGGCATCAGCCTCGCCGACCTCAGCAAGCGGGTCGGCCTGCACAACAGCACCACCTTCCACCTCGCCAAGACGATGGCGACGCTCGGCTATATCCGCCAGAGCCGCGACACCAAGCGCTACCGGGTCGGCCGCTCGCTGTTCGCGCTCGCCGCCGGCGCCTTCGACGAGGCCGAGATGGTGAGCCTCGCCACGCCCGTGCTCGAGAGCCTGTCGCAGGCGAGCGGCGAATGCGCGCACCTCGCCGTCCGCATGGGAGACCGCGCCGTCATCCTGACGCGCACGCCGAGCCCCGGGGCGTTCCAGATGAGCGAGCGGGCGGGCGTCGTCCGTCCGGCCTATTGCACCGCGCTCGGCAAGGTCCTGCTGGCGGCGCTGCGGCCGGACCAGTTCGAGGACTATCTCGGGCGCGTCGAGTTCGTGCGCATGACGAGGAACACCATCGTCGATCGTGACCGGCTGCTCACCGAGATCGAGGAGGCACGCAGACGCGGCGTCGCCTATGACGATTGCGAGTTCGACGAAGAGGTGCGCTGCGTCGCCGCTCCCGTGCACGGATTCTCCGGCCGCGTCGTCGCCGCCATCGGCATCTCCGGGCCGATCTGGCGGCTCAGCATTCAGACCGTGCAGAGCAAGGGCAAGGTCGTCCGCGAGGCCGCGGCTCAGCTCTCGACGATCTATGGCGGTCGCGAGGATCTCGAGGTCGCCGCGATGCGGCCGGTGCCTGTCGAAGGCTGACCTTCATTCGACGATGCAGATTGACATGCCGCAATGAGAGAGACTTAACTGTGCCGCGCGGCGCCGTGCCCGTGTTCCGGCCGGGCGGCCGAGGTTTGCCATAAGACGATGGTCGTACGGGCCTCCCGGCCCGTCCATCCGTCGCATCAGCCGGGATCGGGGATCACCATGACGAGCAGCGCCGCCCTCCGACAGGAAGCCGCTGCGGTGCGGATTCCGATGCTGATCGGCGGCGCCTGGCGCTTCGCCGCCGACGCCTACGAGGTTGTCGATCCCTATCGCGGCGAGGTCTTGGCGACGGCGCCGAAATCAACGCCGGCCGATCTCGATGCCGCTCTCGACGCCGCCGTCGCCGCCAAGGGCGGGATTGCCGCCATGCCGGGCTACGAGCGTGCCGCGCTGCTGCGGCGCGCACACGCGCTCTTGCTCGAGCGGGCCGAGGACATCGCCCGGACGATGAGCCGGGAGACCGGCAAGTCGCTGAAGGACGCCCGCTCCGAGCTCGTCCGCACGCAGGAGACGGTGCTGCTGTCCGCCGAGGAGGCGGTGCGCATCGAAGGCGAGCACGTGCCGCTCGACGCGACCGCCATGGGCGCCGGCAAGATCGCCTTCCTGCTGCGCTTCCCGGTCGGCGTGGTGGCGGCGATCACGCCCTTCAACGCTCCCGTCAACCTCGCTGCGCACAAGATCGCCCCGGCGATCGCCGCCGGCAACGCGATCGTGCTGAAGCCGCCGCCGCAGGCGCCGCTCTGCGTGCACAAGCTGATCGAGGTGTTCGTCGACGCCGGCACGCCGGCCGGCGTGCTCAACGTCCTCTACGGCAACGAGGTCGGCCCGCTCTTGGTCCGCGACCGCCGTGTCGACTTCGTCACCTTCACCGGCTCGACGCGGGTCGGCGCCGAGATCAAGGCGGCGACCGGCCTGCGCCGCGTCGCGCTGGAGCTCGGCGGCACCGGCCAGACGATCGTCCACAAGGACGGCGATATCGATGCGGCGGCGCCGATGTGCGCCCGCAACTCGATGCGCCTCGCCGGCCAGAGCTGCATCTCGGTGCAGAACATCTATGTGCACGAGAGCCAGTACGACCGCTTCGTCGAGCGCCTCGTGGCCGAGGTGAAGCTGCTGAAGGTCGGCGATCCGCTCGATCCGGCCACCGACGTCGGCACGCTGATCGACGAGGCCGCGGCGAGACGCGTCGAGGATTGGGTGACGGAGGCCGCCGCCAACGGCGCCCGCATCCTCACCGGCGGCAAGCGCAGCGGCGCCCAGCTGGAGCCGACGGTGCTGGTCGACGTGCAGCCCTCGATGAAGGTGGTCTGCAACGAGGTGTTCGGCCCGGTCTGCTCGGTGCAGCCCTATTCGGACCTCGACAAGATCATCGCCGGCGTCAGCGACAACCCGTTCGGCCTGCAGTGCGGCATCTTCACCGCCTCGGTGGCGACGGCGATCGATGCCGCCAAGCGCCTGCGCACCGGCGGCGTCATCATCAACGGCACCTCCACCTGGCGCACCGACCAGCTGCCCTATGGCGGCATCAAGGACTCCGGCATCGGCCGCGAGGGCCCGCGCTATGCCATCCGGGACATGACCGACGAGCGGCTCGTGGTCTTCAACATGTGAGGCGGCGCGGCGCGGCGGCGATGGACCGCCCGTGCCTCGCCGTGCTCCGATCGATGCGGCGACGAAGTCCAGCAGACGCAGCGCCAACGAGACAGAGGAAGGAGACGAACTGATGTCGCTCTTGAAATCGGCACTCGCCTTTTCGGCCGCCGTCATTGCCCTCGGGCTCGGCTCGGCACATGCGCAGACCTATCCCGAGCGGCCGGTCGAGTTCATCGTCCCCTTCGCTCCCGGCGGCGGCGCCGACGCCTCGCAGCGGGCGTTCAACAAGTTCGCCGAGCCGATCGTCGGCAAGCCGCTGCCGATCATCAACAAGCCGGGCGCCGGCGGCGCCACCGGCTGGGCCGAGCTCGTCCGGGCCAAGCCGGACGGCTACACGCTCGCCGTCATAACGCCGCCGTTCAGCGTGCTGCCGGCGATCGTCAAGCCGAAGCAGACCGGCTACACGCTCGACCAGTTCACCAACATCTGCATCTATGCCGTGGTGCCGGACGTGCTCCTCGTCCGCGAGGACAGCCAGTTCAAGACCTTCGCCGACCTCGTCAAGTTCGCCAAGGAGAACCCGAAGAAGGTCAAGGCGGCCAATACCGGCACGCTCGGCGCCGACTTCATGACGACGCTGATGATCGAGAACGCCGCGGATATCGAGTTCACGCAGATTCCGTTCAACTCGGGCGCGCTCGGGCTGCAGGGGCTGCTCGCCGGCACGACGGAGGTGATGGTCGCCTCCTCGCTCTACGCGGTCGCCCAGAAGGGGGCTGCGCGCACGCTCGCCATCGCCACCGAGCAGCGCGATCCGATGATCCCCGACGTGCCGACCTTCAAGGAGCTCGGCTTCGACGTGGTCTCCGAGCGCTTCCGCGCCATCGCCGGCCCGCCCGGCCTGCCCGCCGAGGTCGTCAAGTACTGGGAAGGCGTCTGCAAGAAGGTGACCGAGAATCCCGATTTCAAGGTGGAGATGGACAAGGCCGGTCAGCCGGTCAACTTCAAGGACGCCGCCGGCTTCACCGCGGCGATCGACAAGATGATCGCCGACACGCGTGCTCTGGCGCAGAAATACAAGCTGATTCAGTAGCTTGCGTGGGCTTCGGCCCTGGTTCGCGGCAGCGCCGTCATACGATGGCGCTGCCGCCTTCTTTCTGGACCTTCAGTCAAGAACGATAAGCCCGAGGGCGCTCGATGTGGCATGACGTACTTGTCGGCCTGACCAACAATCTTCAGCTGAGCCACATCTTCGTCGTTCTCGCCGGAACCGTCGCCGGGCTGATCATCGGTGCGCTGCCCGGCCTCTCCGCCGTCAGCGGCGTCGCGTTGCTGCTGCCCTTCACCTTCGCCATGGACCCCGCCCAGGGGCTGATCATGCTCGCCGCCGTCTACATGGCGGCCGAGTATGGCGGCTCGATCTCGGCCATTCTCATCAATACGCCCGGCACGTCGGGCGCCGCCTGTACGACCCTCGACGGCACGCCGATGACCCAGAAGGGACAGGCGCAGGAGGCGCTCTACATCTCGCTGCTGGCGAGCGGCGTCGGCGGCATCTTCGGCGCGCTGGTGCTGATCTTCCTGACCAAGCCGCTGGCCAAGGCCTCGCTGCTGCTCGGCCCGTCCGAGACGTTCTGGATCGCGGCCGCCGGCCTCGCGCTCGTCGCCAGCCTCTCGGGGCAGAACTTCGTCAAGGGTCTCATCGGCGTCGCCCTAGGCATCGCCCTGACGCTCGTCGGCCAGGACATGGTGACGGGCGACATGCGCTTCACCTTCGACGATTTCCGGCTCGTCGGCGGCATCCCGCTCGTTCCCGCGCTGCTCGGCCTGTTCACGGTGGCGAGCGTCCTCAATCTGCTGGAGCAGGCGAACCAGCAGGTGGCGCCGCTCATCATTCGCAAGGGCGTGCTGCGGCAGGTGCTCGAGCGCCTTTCGAAGATGAAGATCCTGATGTTCTGGTCGAGCCTGCTCGGGACCTTCATCGGCGTCGTGCCGGGCGCCGGGGCGTCGATCTCGGCCTTCGTCGCCTATGGCGAGGCCAAGCGCCTGTCGCGGCATCCCGAGGAGTTCGGCAAGGGGTCATGGGAGGGCGTCGCGGCGCCCGAGGCGGCCAACAATGCCGTCGTCGGCGGCTCCCTCGTGCCGCTGCTGGCGCTCGGCATTCCGGGCTCCGGCTCGGCGGCGATTATGTTCGGCGCGCTCGCCGTGCACGGCATCATCCCCGGCCCGCGCCTCTTCGAGGAGCGGGGCGAGCTCGCCTTCACCTTCATGATCGGCATCGTCTCGACGGTCATCGCCATGCTGGTCGTCGGCTTGCTGACGGTCCGCTGGTCGAGCCTGATCGTGAAGGCGCCGCGGACCATGATGGTGCCCGGCGTGCTGGTGCTCGCCGTGATCGGTGCCTACGGCCTCGCCAACAGCCTGATGGACGTCTACGTGCTCGTCACCGTCGGGCTCGTCGGCTACTTCCTCGCCAAGCTCGACGTGCCGCTCGTCACCATTGCGCTCGGGCTCGTCCTCGGCCGCCTGATGGAGGAGAGCTTCCAGCAGTCGGTTCTCCTCGCCGGCGTCGACGAGGTCTCGGTGATCGGCTACTTCCTCGCCCGGCCGGTGACGGTCGCGATGATGCTGGTCGCCCTCGCCATCCTCGTCAGCGGCATCCTGCAGATCGTCCGCGAGCGGCGGGCGACGGTGACCGGGGCGGCCTCCGAGCCGCCGCCGGCGCTCGCGGGCCGCGGGCCCAGCATGCGCTGGATGAACGTGGTGCTCGCGGCGGCGATGCTCGGCTTGGCCTGGCTCGGCTGGAACGAGACCTATGCGCTGTCGCCGCAGTCGGCGGAGTTCCCGCTGATCGTCGCCGGGCTGTTCACCGCAGCGGGTATCCTGCTGGTCTTCAGCAGCCTCGTGCTGAGGATCGGTGCCGGCGTCTACCCGTTCGCGAACGTGCCCTGGCGCCATTTCGCGCCGGTGGTCGGTGCGCTCCTCATGTTCGTCTTCGCGCTCGACCGCGTCGGCTTCTACGAGGCGTCGTTCCTGTTCGTGGTCCTCACCTGCCTCTTGCTGTGGGTCGGCGACTTCTCGCGGCCCCTGCTGCAGCGGGCGGCGGTGGCGACCGGCTTCGCCCTCGTCTTCGTCGGCGCCGTCTATGTCGCCTTCCACCATGTGCTCGGCGTGCCGACGCCGCCCGGCACGCTGCTCTGATCGCGGGTGCCCGAGCCCCGATGACCGATCTCACCCGGACCTGGGACGTCCTCGTCGTCGGCGGCGGCAATGCGGCGATCTGCGCCGCGATCACCGCGCGCGAGGCGGGGGCGAGCGTGCTCGTGCTCGAGCATGCCCCGAAGGCCATGCGGGGCGGCAACAGCCGCCACACCCGCAACCTGCGCGCCCAGCACGACGCGCCGACCTCGGTGCTGACCGAGAGCTACTCCGAGGAGGAATACTGGGACGACCTGCTGCGCGTCACCGGCGGCGAGACGGACGAGAAGCTCGCCCGCATGACGATCCGCCTGTCCGGGCAGTCGCTGCCCTGGATGGAGTCCTGCGGCGTCCGCTTCCAGCCCTCGCTCAGCGGCACGCTCAGCCTCTCGCGCACCAACGCCTTCTTCCTCGGCGGCGGCAAGGCGCTGCTCAATGCCTACTACCTCACCGCCGAGCGCATGGGCATCGAGGTGCTCTACGACAGCGAGGTGCTTTCGCTGACGCTCGACGACGGCTTCGTGACGGAGGCGAAGGCGACCGTGAAGGGTTTTCCGGAAACCATCCGGGCGCGCACCGTGGTTGCCGCGGCCGGCGGTTTCCAGGGCAATATCGAATGGCTGAAGGAGTATTGGGGGGATGCCGCCGATAATTTCCTGATCCGCGGCACGCCCTACGCCAAGGGCCGGCTGCTGCGCGACCTGCTCGGCCAGGGGGTGGCGCCCGTCGGCGATCCGACGCAGTGCCATGCGGTGGCAATCGATGCCCGGGCGCCGAAATTCGACGGCGGCATCGTCACGCGGCTCGACTGCGTGCCGTTCTCGATCGTCGTCGACCGGAGCGGCAAGCGCTTCTACGACGAGGGCGAGGACGTCTGGCCCAAGCGCTATGCGATCTGGGGCCGGCTCGTCGCCCAGCGGCCGGGGCAGATCGCCTATTCGATCTTCGATGCCAAGGCCGAGAAGCTGTTCATGCCCTCGGTCTTCCCGGCCATCCGCTCGGACACGATCGGCGGTCTCGCTCGGGAGTTCGGCCTCGACCCGGCGACGCTCGAGCGGACGGTCGCCGAATACAACGCCGCGGTGCAGCCGGGCAACTTCAACGGCACGCGCCTCGACGACTGCAAGACGGACGGCTTGACGCCGCCCAAGACGCACTGGGCGCGCAAGATCGATACGCCGCCCTATATCGGCTATCCGCTGCGGCCCGGCATCACCTTCACCTATCTCGGCGTGAAGGTCGACCAGAACGCCCGCGTGCTGATGGACGACGGCCGGCCCTCGGCGAATCTGTTCGCGGCCGGCGAGATCATGGCCGGCAACATTTTGGGCAAGGGCTATCTCGCCGGCTTCGGCATGGCGATCGGCACCGTCTTCGGGCGGATCGCCGGCAGGGAGGCGGCACGTCTTGCGCGCAACTGAGGCGATCGACGACGCACGGCGGGCGATGGAGGTTTGCAACGCCTGCCGCTACTGCGAGGGCTATTGCGCCGTCTTCCCGGCGATGACGCTGTTCCGCAGCTTCTCGAACGGCGATCTGAGCTACCTCGCCAATCTCTGCCACGGCTGCAGCGGCTGCTTCTATGCCTGCCAATACGCGCCGCCGCACGAGTTCGGCATCAACCTGCCGAAGACGTTTGCCGAGGTGCGGCTGGAGTCCTACGAGGAGTATGCCTGGCCGCGCGGGCTCGCCCGCCTCTTCGAGCGGAACGGGCTCGTCATGGCGCTCGCCACCGCCATCGGCATCGCGGCGGTGTTCCTCCTGACGGCGCTGCTGACCGATCCGGCGCTGCTTTTCAGCCCGGTCACCGGCCCGGGCGCCTTCTACGCCATCATCCCGTGGTGGGTCATGGTGACCACTGCCGGAGGCACCTTCGCCTTCGCGCTCGTCGCGCTCGGCATGGGCTTTCGCAACTTCTGGAAGGATACCGGCGGGACGGCTGCCGAGCTGACCCGGCCGAAGCCGCTCTTTCGAGCGCTGCGCGACGCGCTTTCGCTGAAATATCTCGGCGGCGGCGGCGACGGCTGCAACGACCTCGACGAGCGCTATTCGATGCACCGCCGCTGGTCGCATCACGCGCTGTTCTACGGCTTCATGCTCTGCTTTGCGGCGACCTGCGTCGCGACCGTCTACGACCACTTCCTGCACCTGCAGGCGCCGTACCCGTTCTTCAGCCTGCCGGTGCTGCTCGGCACGGTCGGCGGCATCGGCATGACGGTCGGCGGCGCGGGCCTGTTGTGGGTCAAGCTCGCCCGCGATCCGGCGCCGACCGCGCGCCGCGTGCTCGGCGCCGACTACGGCCTTCTCGTGCTTCTCCTCCTGACGGCGATCACCGGCCTGTTGCTGCTGGCGCTGCGCCACACCGGCGCCATGGCGAGCCTGCTCGCGGTGCATCTCGGCGTCGTGCTCGCTCTTTTCGTCATGCTGCCCTACTGCAAGTTCGTGCATTCGGTGTACCGCTCCGGCGCGCTGCTGCGCTTCGCGCTCCGCCGGTGATCGCTTTGCGCGCCGAGTGCATTCCGATTGCCGGCGCGCCGGCCCCGCGGTCGGCCGTGGCCGACGGGCTGCCGGCGCCGCGCCGCCATTTCGCGCTCGCCGCCATCCTGCTGTCGATCGGCATGGCGGCGCTCGACGGCACCATCGTCACGATCGCGTTGCCGACCCTTGCGCAGGAGCTCGGCGTCACCGCATCGGCCGCGGTGTGGATCGTCACCGCCTATCAGATCGCCATGGTCGGCTCGCTGTTCGGCTTCGCCGCGCTCGGCGAGATTCTCGGCTTTCGCCGCGTCTACCTGTTCGGCATGGTGCTGTTCGTGTCCGCGGCCGCGGTGTGCGCGCTTTCGCAGGAGTTCGTCCCGCTGCTTCTGGCGCGCGCCGCGCAAGGAGTGGGCGGCGCCGCGATCCTCAGCAACACGCCGGCGATGATGCGCTTCTCGCAACCGCAGAACCAGCTCGGCCGCACGTTCGGCATGCTGGCGACGACGGTCGCCCTCTGCTCGGCCGCGGCGCCATCGCTCGGCGCGGCGATCCTGGCCTTCGGGCACTGGCAATGGCTGTTCGCCATCAACCTGCCGATCGGCTTCGTCGCGCTCGCCTTCCTGCGCTCGCTGCCGGATGCCCGCGGCACCGCGCGGCGCTTCGATTGGCTGAGCGCGGCGCTGAACGCATTTTTCTTCGCACTCCTCATCCTCGGCGTCGATCGTCTCGCCGAGGCGCCGGCCCTCGCCGGCGCCTGCCTCGCCGCCCCCGCCATCGCCGGGGCAGTTTTGATCGGGCGCGCGCGCAGCCGGGCGGG
>JAEZCD010000194.1 GCA_023430145.1 Pseudomonadota bacterium | reverse complement strand
GCTTGGGCGCATAGTAGTTGTTGTAGTAGCGCTTCGGCGCGACATAGACGTAAGGCGCCGGCGCGATATAGACCTTGTAGCCGTAGCCGTAGCCGCCGGCGGAAGCGGTAGTGGGCGAAAGAGCGGCGGCGCCGAGAGCGAGGGTGGCGGCGGCGGCGAGGATGGTCTTGGTCATCGGAAGTGCCCCTGGTGTTCGGTATGGCCGAGACCGTCTCGACCTGATGGGGCTTGTTCTAGAAGGGCCCGCTTGAACCGGTCCTGAGGCGCGCGTTTAGACAGCGTTCATCGCGCTTTTTTTGCGCCGGTTCGGGGAGCGCGCGGATGCGCGGCCCGCTCCTCGTCGTCCTCCGCGAAGGCGGAGGACCCAGACTTCCCGGGTCAAAGGCAGAGAAAGGGCTGGATCCTCCGCCTTCGCGGAGGATGACGAGCGGGGACTTTCGCGCAGGACGACGAGCGGGAAGGCTTTTACGAGAGGACGGCGAGCGGGGAGATTTTCGCGAGAGCGACGACGAGCCGGGAGGCTCGCCGCACCAGGCGCCGGCCCTGCGGCCGCTCACACCGGCGGCGGGTTGCGCTCGGAAAATCCTGCCTGGTGCCAGTAGGGATATGCGGCGGGGCGGGCGCTCGCCGCGTCGAGCCGCTCCACCTGTTCGGCAGTGAGGTTCCAGCCGACGGCACCGAGGTTCTGGCGGAGCTGCTCCTCGTTGCGGGCGCCGACGATCACCGTCGACACGGTCGGCCGCTGCAGCAGCCAGTTGAGGGCCACCTGCGGGATCGTCTTGCCGGTCTCCTTCGCCACCGCGTCGAGCGCGTCGACGACATCGAACAAATACTCGTCGGGGATCGGCGGCCCGTGGTCGGCGGTGACGTGCAGCCGGCTCGTCTGCGGCAGTCCCGTGCCGCGGCGGATCTTTCCGGTGAGGCGCCCCCAGCCGAGCGGGCTCCAGACGACGGCGCCGACGCCCTCGGCGAGGCCGAGCGGCATCAGCTCCCACTCGTAATCGCGGCCGACCAGCGAATAATAGGTCTGGTTGGCGACATGGCGCGGATAGCCGTAGCGGTCGGCGACCGCCAGCGACTTCATCAGGTGCCAGCCGGAGAAATTGGAGACGCCCGTGTAGCGGATCTTGCCCTCGCGGACGAGCTGGTCGAGCGTCGACAGCGTCTCCTCGACCGGGGTCATGGCGTCGAAGCCGTGCAGCTGGAAGAGATCGATATAGTCGGTGCCGAGCCGCTTCAGCGAGCCGTGCACGGAGTTGATGATGTGCCAGCGCGAGGAGCCGACCGCGTTCGGCGCCTCGTCGAAGCGGAAGGTCGCCTTGGTCGAGATGATGATCTTCTCGCGCGGCTTGCCCTGAATGGCGGCGCCCAGCACCTCCTCCGAGCCGCCCTGCGAATAGACGTCGGCGGTGTCGAACATGGTGACGCCGGCGTCGAGGCAGAGATCGATCATGCGGCGCGCCTCGGCGACGTCGGTCGCTCCCCAGGCGCCGAAGAACTCGCCCCGCCCCGCGAAGGTCGCGGTGCCGAAGCTCAGCGCCGGAACGGTGAACCCGGACGCACCCAGCCGTCGGTATTCCATTGCACCTCTCCACGTAAGGCGGCCTCGGCCGCTCCTCGCTCCTGTCTTACTCCGCAGGATCCGGAGACGCCGCATAGCAAGGCCACCAGCGGGCATGCGGGCCCTGCATGTCTCGCCTCAGCGCAGCCGGTCGAGCGAGAAGCCGTGCACGTCGCGCAGCAGCTCGACGAAGCTCTTGGCGCCGAACGCGGCGCAGGCCTCGCCCTTCCCGGGCGCCGCCGCCGAGGCATCGCCCATCGCGCCTTCGGGGTGCAGATCCTGGCTCATCCAGCCGAAGCCGGCCGGCGTGCCGGCGCGCAGCTGCTTGAACTGCACCTCCATGCCGAAGGTCGCCGGGACGAAGCTTTGCGCCGCCTCGCGGTGGACGAGATCCTCGCGGAAGCGCAGCATCAGCGAGGTCTCGACGTCCCCGGCATGGATGCCGTGCCGCAGCTCCTCGGGCGAGAACAGCCCGTCCGGATAGCCGAAGCGGTGCCAGCTGACGGTCACCGCCAGCATCTTCAGCCGCACGCGCAAGTCCCGGGCGACGATGTCGATGACCGAGACGTTGCCGCCATGCGAATTGACGATGACGAGCTTCTTCACGCCGGCGCGAAACACGCTCTCGCCGATCTCGGTCCAGGCGCGGATGACGGTCTCGGCGGAAAGGGTGAGCGTGCCCGGGAAGGCGAGATGCTCGTTCGACTTGCCGATCGTCTGCACCGGCAGGAAGGTGACCGGCAGGTCCGCCGGCAGCTGCTTGGCAACGCGGGCGAGATAGCCCTCGGCGATGAAGGCGTCGACGCCGACCGGCAGATGCGGGCCGTGCTGCTCGACGGCGGCGACCGGCAGCACGGCGATCCATTGGCTCGTGTCGGCGGCAGAGAACTCCGCCGTCGTCATGTCCATCCAGGCGCGGCGCGGCAGGCTCATGCGGGACTTCCCGAAGCGCCGAGCCGGCCGAGCAGGATCTCGATCGCGCGCGCGGCGAGCGCCGGCTCGAGGTGCGGGCAGTTCGGATGCCGCTCGGCAGCCGGCTCGCGGGCGATGATTTGCGCCGGCGTCAGCGGCAGATGCATGAAGGCGGCGGCCGGGCCTTCGCCGAGAGCGGCGGCGTGCAGGGCCGTGTAGAGGAGCTGGTTGCACAGGTGCGTGCCGGCATGGCTCGAGACCCCGGCCGGAATGCCGGCGTCCTCGATCGCCGCCGCCGCCCCCTCGAGGTCGGGCCAGGTCGCCGGGTAGGCGGTCGGCCCGTCCTCGACCACCGGCAGCGAGCGGATCGTGGCGCCCGAGCTGTCGGGGATCGAGAAGTCGCGCAGGTTGACGGCGAGGCGCTCGAGGGTGACGCGGTTGCGGCCCGCCGCCTGCCCGGTGAGCAGCGCATGGCTCGGCCGGTGCGTCCGCAGCAGCCTGCCGAGCAGCTCTGGCGCGACGACCGTGTCGACCGGCAAGAGCTCCAGCACCACCGCTGCGCCGGCGATCGCCTCGAGGTCCTCGCGGCGCGCCTCGAGCTCGGCGAGCAGCGCCGCCGAGGCGTTGGAGCCGCCGTCCCACGGCCCGAAGGCGGTGACGAGCACGCTCACTGGTCCACCCGCGCGGCGACCGCCTCGACCTCGACCCGGAATTCCGGCCGGCTGAAGCCCGACACCATCACCAGCGTCGAGGCGGGCGGGGGATCGGCAACGAAACGGTCGCGGACGGGCATGTAGGCCGCCATGGCCTCGCGGTCGGTGACGTAGGCGTTGAGCTTCACGAGATCGGCAAAGCCCATGCCGGCCTCGGCCAGGATGGCGCCGATCGCCCGAAAGCACAGTTCCGCCTGCTCGCCCGGATCCACGGGCACATGCTCGTCGAGGCCGATGCCGAGCTGGCCCGAGCAGAAGACGAGTTTTGCGCCGGCCGGCACGGCGATGCCGTGGCTGTAGCGGGCGAAGGGGCGGCGGATGGCTTTCGGGTTCAGGGCGCGCAGCATCCGCAAGCTGTAGCGGCGGCGGCGCGCTTCCGCCACTCCCCTTCCGGCGGGTCCTGGGAGCCTGCCTCAAGCCTCGATGCGCTCGATGAACCAGCGCAGCACGCGCAGCCACAGCTCGTCCTTCAGCACCTGGTCCTCGACGCCGTGCTCCAGATTCGGATTGTCGTTGACCTCCATGACGACGAGGCCGTCGGCGGTCTCCTTGATGTCGACCCCGTAGAAGCCGGCGCCGATCGGCCGCGCGGCCCTGAGGCCGAGCTCGACCACCTCCTTCGGCGCCTGCTCGATGCCGAAGGTGCGGAACGACCCCTCGTTCACCTTGCCGTTGGCGCCGTGCTTGATGATCTGCCAGTGGTTGCGGGCCATCATGTACTGGCAGGCGAACAGTGGCTCGCCGCCGAGCACGCCGAGCCGCCAGTCGAACTTCGTCGGGACGAATTTCTGCGCCAGGATGAGGTCGGTCTCGGCGAACAGCTTTTCGCCGATCGTCGCCAGCTCGGCGCGGTCGTTCACCTTGTGCACGCCGCGCGAGAAGGAGCCGTCCGGGATCTTGATCACGAGCGGAAAGCCGAGCGTGTCGGCCGCCCGGGCGAGATCCTGCTTGCCGGCCAGCATCAGCGTCGGCGGCATGGCGACCTTGTTCGCCGCCAACAGCTCCATCAGGTAGACCTTGTTGGTGCAGCGGATCATCGAGACCGGGTCGTCGATGACCGGCATACCCTCGTGATAGGCGCGCCGCGCGAAGCGATAGGTGTGGTTCTCGATCGAGGTCGTCTCGCGGATGAAGAGCGCGTCGAACTCGGCGAGCTGGTGGAACTGCTTCTTGGTGATCAGCTCGACCTCGACCGAGAGCTTTTCGGCGAGCTTGCCGAAATATTTCAGCGTCGCGGTCGGGGTCGGCGGCATCGCCTCCTTGGGGTCGTGCAGCACGGCGAGCGAGTAGCGGCTCACCGCCCGCGCCTTCGGCGTCCGCCAGTCGCGGCGCGTGTGGGCGCTGAGCGCCGAGCGGAAGAACTCGAGCTGCTCGCCGGCGAGGCGCGTCGCGGCACGCGGCCGGATGCGGTCGATCGACAGCCAGTCGCCCGACGGCTCGACGGAGACCTCCAGCACCGGGCAGCGGAACCAATCGAACAGGAGGCGCGCGAAGGCCTCGTAGCGCTGGTCCTCGATGTTTCCGAAGCAGACGAGCAGCTTGAACGGGGCGTCCGGTCTGTGGCCCGCCTTGCGGGCGCCGCGGTTCAGCTCGTCCTCGAGCTCGGGTACCGCGTGCTGGTAGAGCTTGGCGCCGCGCAGCTCCAGCATCGTCTCAGTCGAGGGAATCACCCGATGCCCCCGCGCCTCGCCCAGCAGCGAGGCGTAATAGCCCTGGCTCTGGTAGTTGTAGGAGCGCGCGAGATTGATCACCTTCGGCCGGGCGCTGTCGAACAGCTTCGGCCGAACGAGATATTCCTTCGTCGTGATTACCTTGTGCGGGGTTTCCGCATTCGGAAAATCCTTGGGCTGATCAACCAGGATCACCCAGCCCGTCATGATGTCTATGCCTTGGATGAGCGCTGGTGCAGCAGCAACGCGGCGGAAACGGGCACCCCACCCCGATCGGGCAAACACATTGGCGAGTCGATTGCCGATATCAAGAGCGGCGTTGCACGAGAACTCGAAAGACTCGTGCGGTGTTCCCGCCGCGGCGCATTCGGCGCGCCGCCGGCGCCGCCCGATGCCGCTCCTCTCCTCGTCGCGGAGGACGGCGGGCGGAGGGCCGCGCTTCCTGTTCCGGCGCCGCTGACCCGCTTCGCCGGGGACTGACTCACGCGATCGCCAGCACCCGCGCATTCAGCCGCAGCGCCTCCTCCGACAGCATGTCGAGAAAAGCCTGCGCGGCCGGCGTCAGGGCCTTCCTGGCCGGCTCGATCAAGGCGAGGTCGAGCGGCAGAGGCGGGCCGGTCAGCGGATTGATGACGAGCCGCCGGTACTCGAGATCGCCGACCATCATCAGCCCGGGGAGCACCGTCACCCAGTCGCCGGAGGCGACGAAGTCGAGCGTGCCCATCATCGCGTCGAGCTCCAGCAGCTGCTCGATCTCGACGCCGTTCGAGGCGAAATAGGTCTCGAGCCGCCGGCGCCGGGTGTTGGTCGAGGTCGGTACGACGATCTTCAAGGGCCCGAGATCGGCGAGGCGCACGGGCGAGAGGTGCTCGAGCCTCTTGGCGGCGCCCGAGACCAGCACCTCCGGCGTCGTCACGAACAGCCGGCTCGTCAGGCCGACGACGCCCGAGAAGGCCGGCACGACGGCGAAATCCAGATCGCCGGCGCGCGTCCGGTGCGTCAGCGCCGCTGAATACGCCTCCTCGACGCAGACGACGACATTCGGATGGGCGGCGAGAAACCGGTCGAGCGCCGGCGCCAGCGCGCACCGCGTCATCGTCGGCATGAGGCCGATGTTGATCCGGCCCTCGAGCCCGGCGCCGCGCGACTTCACCGCCAGCGTCGCGGAGGCGTTGCGGCGCAGCAGATCGATGCAGTGCCGATAATAGGTGTCGCCGGCCGGCGTCGGCATCACCTGGCCCGCGCCGCGCTCGAACAAGCGCACGCCGAGCCGCTCCTCGAGCTTCTTCACGTGCTGCGAGACGCCGGACTGCGTCGCGTGCTCGCGCTCGGCCGCGGCGGTGAACGAGCGCTCCTCGTAGGCGGCGACGAACAGCGTGATGTCTCTGAGGCTCTGCAGCATCGCATCAAATTATATAATGGAGACGAACAGATCATATCATTTCTTCGCCGCGACAGGCACTCGATAGGGTGCCGCACGCCCGACGGAACCCCGCTGCCGATGCTCGAGACCGCCATCGACCTGCGCGACAGCCCTGTGGACCGCGCCCTCCTGCGCCGCGCCCTCGGCCGCTTCGCGACCGGCGTCGCGGTGGTGACGACCTGCACGGAAGGCGGGCGCCGCGAGGGCCTGACGGTGAACTCGTTCTCTGCAGTTTCGCTCGATCCGCCATTGGTGCTCTGGAGCCTGCAGCGCAGCGCTCCATCCCTGCCGAGCTTCCTCGCCGCGGGCCGTTTCGCGATCAGCATCCTCGCCTCGCACCAGCACGCCGTCAGCCGCCAGTTCGCGACGCCGTCCGCCGACAAGTTCGCCGGCATCGAGCATCGCTCCGGCCTCGGCGGATGTCCGCTCATCGCCGGCTGCCTCGCCACCTTCGAATGCGCGACCGAGGTCGTGCACGACGCCGGCGACCATCACCTCTTCATCGGCCGCGTCGAGCGCGCCACGCACCGCGACGGCACCCCGCTCGTCTTCGCCTCCGGCGCCTACGGCGTGCACGAGCCCTTCGGCGAGCTGCCGCCGCCCGCCGCCGGCAACGGCCGCGGCGCCATCCACGGAGCCCTTTCATGAAGCTCGGCTTCTTCACCATGCCCATCCATCCGGTGGGCCGGCCTTTGCGCGAGACGCTCGCCGAGGATCGCGAGCTCGCCGTCGTCGCCGAGCGCAACGGCTTCGTCGAAGGCTTCTACGGCGAGCACATCACCGATGCGGCCGAAACCATCACCTCGTCGCTGATCTTCATCGCCTGGGCGCTGTCGGCGACGAAGACCATCAAGCTCGGCTCCGGCACCGTGAACCTGCCGAACCACCACCCGGCGATGGTGGCGGCCGAGGTGGCGATGCTCGACCATATGGCCGACGGCCGCTTCCTGTTCGGCATCAGCCCGGGCGGCCTGTTGTCCGATGCGGAGGTGTTCGGCAACCTCGACAAGGACCGGACGGCGATGTTCGTCGAGGCGATCGACCAGATCCTGGCCATCTGGACCGGCGAGCCACCCTACAATCTGAAGGGTGAGTACTGGACGGTCTCGACCGAACGTACCCTGATCCCCGATCTCGGCCAGGGCTTCATCCAAAAGCCGCTGCAGCGGCCGCATCCGCCGATCGTCGTCACTGCCGTGGCGCCCTTCTCCAAAGGCGTGACGGAGGCGGCGGCGCGCGGCTGGGAGCCGATCTCGGCCAACTTCCTCTTGCCGCGCTGGGTGAAGACGCACTGGCCGAAATATGTCGAGGGCTGCGCGGCCGGAAACCGGCCGGCCGATCTCGCCAACTGGCGCGTGGCCAAAAGCGTCTTCGTCGCCGAGGACATGGAGACCGCCCGCCGCTACGCGACCGATCCCGGCTCGCCCTACCGGCAGTATTACGGCTCGCTGACGCGAAAGCTCGTCGGCAACGGCCGCGCGAATCTCTTCAAGCGCGAGCAGACCGAGCCGGACGCGGCCGTCACGGTCGACCGGGTGATGGACGACGTCGTCATCTGGGGGACGCCCGAGAAGGTGGCCGAAGAGCTGCTCGCGTTCCGGGACGAGGTCGGCGCCTTCGGCACGATGCTCTATGCCGGGCACGACTGGGCCGACAAGGCGCTCGCGATCCGCTCGATGGAGCTCATGGCCGAAAGGGTGCTGCCGATGATCGAGCGGCAAGAGCGCGAAAGCCAAGCGGCATGATCCGCGCCGCCGTCGTCGGCCTCGGCTGGTGGGGCAAGCACATCGTCCGCCGCATGGGCGGCTCCGAGAAGCTGCGCGTCACGACGGCCGTCGAGACGCAGATGGAGCCGCACGCGGCCTTCGCGGCCGAGCACGGGCTGGCGCTCACCGACGATCTGCCGGGCGTGCTGGCCTCGCCGGACATCGATGCCGTGATCCTCTGCACGCCGCATTCGATGCACACCGCCCAGGTGCTCGCCGTCGCCGCGGCGGGCAAGCACTGCTTCTGCGAGAAGCCGCTGGCGCTCACCCGCGCCGATGCCGAGCGCTCGGTCGCGGCCTGCCGCGAGGCGGGCGTCGTGCTCGGCATCGGCCACGAGCGCCGCTTCGAGCCGGCGATGCGGGCGGTGCGGGATCTCGTGCACAGCGGCGCGCTCGGCCGCATCGTCCACATCGAGGCGAATTTCAGCCACGACAAGCTCGCCGCGGTTCCCGCCGGCGACTGGCGCGCCTCACCGGTCGATGCCCCGGCCGCGGGTATGACGGCGATGGGCATCCACCTCAGCGACGCCTTCATCGAGCTGCTCGGGCCGGTGACGGAAGTCTACGCGAAAACCTCGCGGCCGGTGTCGAGCCGGGCCAACGGCGACGTGGTCTCGGTATTGACGAGCTTCGCCTCCGGCGCCACCGGCTATCTCAACGCCATCCTCGTCACGCCGCTGCACATCGGCATGCGCGTCTTCGGCACCGAAGCCTGGGCCGAGGTCCGCAACCACACCCACCCCGACACGCCGGGCCCGACCACCTTCACCGTGCAGTGGAAGGACGGCCGCCGCGAGGTCCGGGAGTTCGAATGGGAGGACGCGGTCCGGACCAATCTCGAGCTGTTCGCCGATGCCGCCGCGACCGGAGCGCCCTACCCCTTCACGGACGCGCAGAAGATCGGCAACATCGCCGTGCTCGAGGCGATCTGCCGGTCGGCGGCCGAGAACCGGCCGGTCGCCGTCGCCCCGGTGAGCGAGGAGGCTCGGGCAGCCGCGGCCTGCTGAGGCCGGGAGAAGGCGGGATGGACCTGCGCGGCATAGAAGTCTTCATCCGCGTCGCCGAGCTCGGCAGCATCACCCGGGCCTCGCGCGATCTCGGCATCGTGCAGCCGGCGCTGTCGCGGCACATCCAGCGCATCGAGAGCGAGCTCGGCGTGCCCTTGCTCGTGCGCATGCCGCGCGGCGTCCAGCTGACGCTCGCCGGCCGGCGCTTCCTCGAGCACGGCCGGCGCATCCTGCAGGAGGTCGCGCGGGCCGCCGAGGACGTTTCGGCCGGTGCGGATTCCTGCGCCGGCCGTGTCGTGGTCGGCCTGTCGCCGACGCTCAGTGCGCTCTTGACGCCGGGCCTCGCCGAGCGGACGAGCGCGACGCACCCGCGCGTCACCCTGCGCATCGTCGAGGCTTTTTCCCGAACGCTGCATGCGGAGGTCGCCGACGGGCGGGTCGACGTCGCCCTGCTCACCAACCCGGCGCAGGACAAGCTCTTGCGCATGACGCCGGTGTTCACCGAGCCCATGGTGGTGGTGATGGCGCCGCAGTCGCGCGGGTCCTCGCCGGTCATCTCGCTGCCGGAACTGGCGCGCACGCCCGTCATCCTCACCGACGGGCTGCGCGCGCTCGTCGAGGAGCAGCTCGTCTCGCACGGCGTCGCTCTGTCGGTGGAGATGGAGGTCGACTCGGTCGAGGCGATCCGACGCATGCTGCTGCGCGGCTACGCGGCGGCCTCGATCATGCCGATCTCGGCCTTCCGCGACGACATCGACGCGGGACGGCTGCTCGCCGTGCCGGTCGGCGGCATCAATCTCAGCCGCACGATCGTCATGGCGCATCTCGTCGGCGAGGTCTCGGCGACCGTGAACGCCATCTCGGCGCTGCTGCGGGCCGAGGTCGACGGCCTCGCCGAGCGCGGCGTCTTCAGCACGCCCGCCGACCCGCCGCCGCTGTTCCGCCAGGCGCCGCGCAGGATTGCCTGATCTTCCCTCTCCCATAGGGAGAGGGTGCCCGCGAAGCGGGCGGGTGAGGGGTTACCGAGCTTCAGAACAGGCGCCGTACCCCCTCATCGGGCCGCTGCGCGGCCACCTTCTCCCCCTGGGAGAAGGAAGAGAGGGGCTCTGCCACCTCACGCCGCCGGCTCGTCGAAGGCGCGCGTGCGCAGGCCGCGCAGCGAGGGCGCGACGAGCAGGAGGATCAGCAGCACCGTCAGCACGAGGAAGGTGAGGCTGATCGGCCGCTCGACGAACACCGAGGGGTCGCCGCGCGAGATCAAGAGGGCGCGGCGCAGGTTCTCCTCCACCATCGGCCCGAGGATGAAGCCGAGCAGCAGCGGCGCCGGCTCGCAGCGGAGCTTGTAAAGGATGTAGCCGAGCACGCCGAAGGCGCCGGCCAGCATCACGTCGACCCAGCTCGTGTTGATGCTGTAGACGCCGATGCAGCAGAACATCAGGATCGCCGGGTAGAGCAGGCGATACGGTGCGGACAACAGGCGCACCCAGATGCCGACCAGCGGCAGGTTGAGCACCACCAGCATCAGGTTGCCGGTCCACATCGAGGCTACGAGGCCCCAAAAGAGCTCCGGCTTCTGGGTCATGAGCTGCGGCCCGGGCGACAGGCCCTGCATCATCAGCGCGCCGATCATCAGCGCCATCACCGCGTTCGACGGCAGGCCGAGCGTCAGCATTGGGATGAACGAGGCCTGCGCGGCGGCGTTGTTGGCGGCCTCCGGGCCGGCGACGCCGGCGAGCGCGCCCTTGCCGAATTCCTCCGGATGCTTCGAGAGCTTTTTCTCCAGGGAGTAGGTGGAGAAGGACGCCAGCACCGGGCCGCCGCCCGGCAGCAGGCCGAGACCGGCGCCGAGCGCCGTGCCGCGCAGCGCCGGCGGCAGCATGGCCCTGATGTCCGTCCAGGTCGGCATCAGGCCGTGTATCTCCGACAGGAAGCGCCGCGTCTCCTCGCGCCGCTCGAGATTGGCGATCGTCTCGCCGATGCCGAAGATGCCCATGGCGACGACGGCGAAGTCGATGCCGTCGCCGAACTGCGGAATGCCGAAGGTGAAGCGCTCGAAGCCGGTGTTGACGTCGGTGCCGATCGAGCCGAGCAGGAAGCCGAGCGCCAGCATGCCGAGCGCCTTCACCACCGAGCCGCTGGCGAGGATTACGGCGGCGACGAGGCCGAACATCATGAGCGAGAAGTAGTCGGCCGGGCCGAAGCTGAGCGCCACCTCGGCGAGCGCGGGGGCCAGCACCGCGATCAAGACCGTCGCCAGCGTGCCGGCGAGGAAGGAGGCGAGCGCCGCGGTCGCAAGGGCGAGGCCGGCGCGTCCCTGGCGGGCCATCTGGTACCCGTCGATCGCGGTGACGACGGCGGAGGATTCGCCCGGCAGGTTGACCAGGATGGCGGTCGTCGAGCCCCCGTACTGGGCGCCGTAATAGATGCCGGCGAGCATGATCACCGCCGTCTGCGGCTCGAGCGAGAAGGTAATCGGCAAGAGGATCGAGATCGTCGCCACCGGGCCGAGCCCCGGCAGCACGCCGATGATCGTGCCGAGCAGTACGCCGAGGAAGCCGTAGAAAATGTTCTGGCCGGCGAAGGCGACCGAGAAGCCGAGCTCGAGATTGGCGAGGAAGTCCATTCGGTCCAGCCTCCGTCAGCGCGGCAGGAGCGGCAAGGGCAGGCCGAGCCCCCAGATGAAGATGCTGGCGCCGAGCAGCGGCAGGCCGATGGCGAGTGCGAGCGTCTCGAGCGGGTGCTGGCCGCGCCCGGCGAGGCGGGCGAAGACGACCAGCGTCGCCACCGCGACGAGGAAGCCGTAGTCGTCGATCAGGAGGCCGAAGGAGACGACGCCGCACAGCACCAGAAGCACCGGCCGCAGCGTCACCTCGCCGATCGGCTCGGTCTTCTGGAACGAGGCGGCGCCGACGAGGATGGTGCCGAACAGAGTGAGCGCGATGCCGATCAGGAGCGGCATGTAGCCCGGCCCCATGCGCGCCGCCGAGCCGAGATCGTGCCGTGTCGCACCCCAGACGGCGGCGAGGCCGACGAGGGTCAGGGCGATGCCGGCGGCGAGATCGGCCGAGAAGCGAATGCGAAAGGAGTTCATCGCGCTGTCGCCTCCCCCGAGACTGATTTCAAGCTGACGATCGAGTCGTTTACCGCGGACGCCCCCTCCTCCCCCGGCGGGAGAGGGCCGACGCGGCCGTACGCCCGGGCCGGTGAGGGGGCGCAGAGCTTCCCCGACGCCCCCTCACCCGCCTCGCTGCGCTCGGCGCCCTCTCCCGACGAGCGAAGAGGGAAGAGGTCGCCGAGCCCGCCCCCCGGGCGAGGCGTCCCGTCAGTCCGGCTTGGCGCCCGTCGCCTTGATCACCTTTTCCCACTTCGCGCTGTCTTTGGCGATGTAGTCGGCGAACTCCTGCGGCGTGGCGCTCGAGACGGGGATCACGCCGGCCTGCTCGATGCGTGAGCGGATGGTCGGATCCTTCATCGCCTCGACGATCGCTGCGTGCAGCTTGTCGACGACCGGCTTCGGCGTGCCGGCCGGCACGAGAATGCCCTGCCAGGAGCTCGACACGTTCTCCGGGAAGCCCTGCTCGAGCATCGTCGGCACGTCCGGCAGGCTCGGCACGCGCGCCTTGGTCGAGACGCCGAGCCCCTTCAGCTTGCCGCCCTTGATGTGGTTGATGGCCGAGGAGATGGTGACGAACATCGTCTCGACATGGCCGCCCATGACGTCGGCGACCGCCGGCCCGGCGCCGCCCTTGTAGGGGATGTGGTTCATGTCGAGGCCGGCATTGGCCTTGAACAGCTCCATCTCGAGCCGGTTCATGCTGCCCGTCCCCGGCGAGGCGAAGTTCACCTTGCCCGGATTCTTCTGCACGTAATCGACGAACTCCTTGGCGTTGTTCGGCGGGAAGCCCGGATTGGCGATCAGGATGCCGGGCGTGTCGGTGACGATCGAGATCGGGATGAAGTCGGTCTGCGGCTTGACGCGCAGATCGGGGAACAGGCTGGGGTTGATCGCGATGGTCCCGACATTGCCGAGGAAGATCGTATAGCCGTCGGGGGCCGCGCGGGCGGCGACGTCGAGGCCGACATTGCCGGCGCCGCCGGCGCGGTTCTCCACCACGATCTGCTGGCCGAGCAGCTCGCTGAGCTTTGGCTGCAGCAGCCGCGCGGCGAAATCGGAGGCGCCGCCCGGGGCGAAGGGGACGATCATGCGGATCGGCTTGGTCGGCCAATCGGTGGTCTGCGCGGGCGCGGTTGCCGGCGCGAGAGCCGCCGCGGCGATCGCGGCGAGGAGCAGGTGACGTCGGTTCATGCAAGTCCCTCCCATCCTTTGCGGCGATTTGCTCGCCTCTTTCGATCAGACCATTTCGAGTTCCCGGGATAGCTCAGACGCGTTCTCGGTGCGGAGCGGCAGCGGCACGGCGCGCTTCAGCTTCGCCGACAGATCCAGCGCCTTGGTCAGCATCAACCGGTCGTGCGCCTCGCGCGCGGTCGCATGCTGCGTCGGCACGCCGGCGGCGACGCGGTTGAGCCAGGACTCGGTCTCCTCGCGCATCGGCCCGCGCAGCTGGCCGAGCGCCATGTCGCCCGGCGGATAGCTGCCCATGAAATCGACGAGGCGGTTCCGGTCCGGCGCATAGCCTTCCGCCTGCGGCGCGCTCACCGCGAGGACGATGTCGCGGTGCGTGTCGTCGATGGTGAGCACGCCGTGCGTGCCGACGATGCCGACCTCGAGGCTGTAGACCGCGCCCGGCCAGGTGACCGGCAGCGCCCAGGAGATGTTGAGGTGGTAGACCGATCCGTCCGACATCATGATCATGCCGGCGGTGGCGTCGATGCCGTTCCAGTCCGGGCCGAGCACCTTGTCGATCGAGCGGGCGTAGACCTCGACCGGCGTCTTGGCTTCCAGATACCACATGACGATGTCGAGCGCGTGCGTGCCCGAGATCACCATCGGCGAGATGGTCTCGGGCGCGTCCGAGCGGCGATAGTTGTCGATGGCGACGAGCCGGTTCATGAACGCGCGCGAGGTGACCAGCGTCACATCGCCGAGCGCGCCGGTGCGCACCTTCTCCTTGGCCGCCAGCCAGCGGCGGCGGAAGCGCTGCGTGTAGCCGACGACGGCGTCGACGCCGGCGCGGTCGAGCTCGGCGAGCACGCGCGCCGAATCGTCGAGCTTGGTCGCCAGCGGTTTTTCGATCATCAGCGGGTATCCGCGCGCCGCCGAGTCGAGGACGGGCGCGACGTGCAGGTGCTCGTCGGTGGCGACGATGACGGCGTTGACTTCCGGCCGCGCGAGAAGCTCGCGATAATCGGTCGTCACGTAATCGGCGCCGATTTTTTGGCCGACCTCCTCGGCGCGATCCTGCTTGACGTCGGCGACGCCGATCCATTCGACGCAGGGGTGCAGCGCGGCGACGCCGCCGCGGAACAGGCCGACGCGGCCGGCACCGATGATGGCGAGGCCGATGCCTTTCGCTTTCTGCTTCATCGGCCGGCTCCCGCGGCAAGCTTGGCGCGCTCGGCATTGCCGAGCGGCAGTGTGACGGGCTCGCCGGTCTCCGTCGAGATGTCGGCGGCGAGGTAGACCTCCATCACCGTCCGCGCGCTCTCGGGGGTCACCATGACCGGCCGGTCGAACACGACCGCCTCGAGGAAATGCGTCGTCTCCGGCCCCATCGAGCCGGCATAGACGTGGTCGACGCGCTCGCCCGGCATGGTCGACATCGGGAACACGGTGCCGGCCCCCATCGTCGACAGCGCCACGTCCTTGTGCGTGTCGTCGATCATCAGCGCGCCCTCGCTGCCGACGACCTCGATCCAGGTGTGCGAGAAATTCGGATAGGCGGGCGGCAGGATCCATCCCGCGCCGATCATGACGACGACGCCATTGTCCATCGTCACGGTGATGAACTGGATGTCCGGCAGGCCCGTGCTCGGGTGCATCACCCGGTTCACCCCCTGCGCGTAGACGCGGATGGGTTTTGCCGGCTCGAGCAGCCAGAAGGCGAAGTCGAGATCGTGCGTCGCCTCCATCGCGGCCGGCGTCAGTTTTATGCGGCCGGAGATCTTCTTGCCGAGGTTCCGCGTGATGTGCCGGCTGACGAGCACGCTCACCGGCTCGCCGAGAGTCCCATCGACGAGCTTCTTCTTGGCGTAGGCGAATTTCTGGTTGAAGCGCTGCGAATAGCCGATGGTGAACTTGAGGTTCCGGCGCCGGGCGAGCTCGATCAGCTCGTCGGCCTCCCAGAGCTCCAGCGCGATCGGCTTCTCGAGGAACACGTGCTTGCCGGCCAGCAGCGCCTCGCGCGCCATGGGAAAGTGCGTCGTCTCGGGCGTCGCGCAGACATAGATCGCCTCGATGTCGGGATTCTGGACGAGCTCGCGCCACTCCTTGGTCGCCGTCGCGGCACCGGTCGCGGCGGCCATCTCGGCGAGCCGCTCATCGCGCGTCTCGGCGATGTGCAGCTTGCCCACCAGCGGGTTCGTCGCCAGCGTCTCGGCGCGAATTCCGCCGCACCAGCCGGTGCCGATGACGCCGACCTCGATCTGTCGCATGCGCAAGATTCCTCCCGAAGGCTTCGCTCGTTGGCAGAGCGTTTCTCGGCAAGGGCAACACGCCCGCCGGGGTTGCGCAAATACCGTTTCGCCATGCGGCCATGCCGGTCCGACATGGTTTGCGAACGCCGAAAACGCGTGACTCCGGATCGCCTGCCCGCTATTCGCCGCGCTCGTAACGGGGACGGGCGATGCAGACGGCGGTACCGGTGACTCTCGCGCCACTCGTGCTCGCCGTGGCGCCGACCGGTGCGCGGCGCGGCAAGGCGGACCATCCGGCCTTGCCGGTGACGGCGGCCGAGGTCGCGCGCGAGACGGCGAGGTGCGTCGAGGCCGGCGCCACCATGCTGCATTTGCATGTCCGCGACGCCGCCGGCGCCCATTCGATCGATGCCGACCTCTATCGCGAGGCGACGGCCGCGGTGCGGGCCGCCGTCGGCGACCGCGTCGTCGTCCAGATCACCACCGAGCAGGTCGGAAAATTCACGCCCGAGGAGCAGATCGCCTGCATCCGCGCGGTGCGGCCGGAGGCGGCGTCCATCGCCATCCGCGAGATCTGCCCGCCGGGCGGCGACGAGGCGCGGCTCGCGGATCTCACCGCCTTTATGCAGCGCGAGAGCATCGTGCCGCAGTGGATCCTCTACGACGTGCCGGACGTCGGGCGCTTCCTCGACCTGCGCCGGCGCGGCATTCTCGCGGCCGGCAGCGTGCTCTACGTCCTCGGCCGCTACACCCCCGGCCAGCTCTCCGCGCCGACGGATCTGCTCCCCTTCCTGCACGCCGCCGACGGGGAAAGCCTCGCCTGGTTCCTGTGCGCGTTCGGGCCGCAGGAGCGGGCCTGCGCGCTGGCAGCAGCCGCGCTCGGCGGCCATAGCCGCATCGGCTTCGAGAACAATCTGTTCCTGCCGGACGGCGGCGTCGCACCCGACAACGCAGCGCAGATCGCCGGCGTCGCCGACCGCGCGGGCGATCTCGGCCGCCGCCTCGCCACCGCCGACGAAGCGCGGACGATCCTGGCCGGGTGAGGTTTTTTCGGGAGCGCCCCGTCATTGCGAGCGAAGCGAAGCAATCCAGGCCTTCTTCGCCGCCCGAAAGCTGGATCGCTTCGTCGCTGACGCTCCCAGGAAGAAATCGAGTTCGCGATGGGTCTCCGAAAGACCTGGGTCCCCTTCCCCGCGCTGCGCCCGGCCGGGGACCGGAGCATCCCCGGTGTCGTCCCCGGCGCGACGAAGGCGCGGGAAGGGGACCCAGAGGGCATCAGGGAAGGCACCGTGCGTTTCATCCATCCGGGTCGGCCACAGACCGCTGCGCTCCTCGCAATGACGGAGACCGGGGAGATGCCGCCAGCCGGCGGCGCTTGCGATATAGTCCGCGCCCACAGCCCCGAGGATTCGCCATGCTGAAGCTGTTTTACGCGCCCAATGCCTGCTCGCTCGGTGCGCACATCGCGCTCGAGGAGACCGGGGTCCCGTTCGAGGCCGTGCGCGTCGATCTCAAGAGCGGCGCACAGAACCAGCCGGAATACCGGCGCATCAACCCCAAGGGCCGCGTGCCGGCGCTGATCACCGATCGCGGCACCCTCACCGAGAGCCCGGCGATCCTCGGCTACATCGCCGAGACCTTTCCTGAGGCCAAGCTCGCCCCGCTCGGCGACAGCTTCGCCATGGCCGACATGCAGTCGTTCAACCTGTTCCTGGCGACGAGCGTGCACGTCGCCTTCGCGCATGTCGGCCGCCCGGCCCGTTACGCCGACGGCGAGGTCGCGCATGCGGCCATGAAGGCCAAGGCGCAGGACGCGCTCGACGAGTATTTCGGCCTGATCGAGTCGAGGCTCGCCGACGGCCGGCCGTGGGTGCTCGGCGAGGCATACAGCGTGTCCGACCCATATCTCTACGTCTTCTCGCGCTGGTTCGCCGAGCGCGGCCTCGGCCATCCGGAAAACTTCCCGCGGGTCGCCGCGCATCGCGAGCGCGTCGCGGCGCGGCCGGCCGCGCAGCGGGCGTTCGCCACCGAGGGCCTCGTGCCGGCGGCGGCGGCATAAGCATGGCCGCGCGGGCGGGCAGCGCCGACCTGCCGCTGCATGGCGGCCGCGTGCCGCCCTGGCTCGCGCAGCGCATGACGCGGCTCGGCGCGGTGATCGCCGAGACCATCGTCCACACCTACGGCCGCGACGAGTTCCTGCGCCGCCTCGCGCACCCGTTCTGGTTCCAATCGTTCGGCTGCGTCATGGGCATGGACTGGCACTCCTCCGGCATCACGACGAGCGTTTTGGGCTCGCTGAAGCGCGGCCTCGGCCCCCTGTCGGGCGAGCTCGGCCTCAACGTCTGCGGCGGCCGCGGCAGCCATTCGCGCAAAACCCCGGCCGAGCTGGTCGAGATCGGCGACCGCGTCGGCTTCGACGGCGCGGCGCTCGCCAAGGCGAGCCGGCTCGTCGCGAAGGTCGACAGCGCCGCCGTGCAGGACGGCTTCGACCTCTATCTGCACGGTTTCGTCGTCGCCGACGACGGCAAATGGGCCGTGATCCAGCAGGGCATGAACGGCGACGCCAAGCAGGCCCGCCGCTATCACTGGCTGTCCGAGGGTTTGAAGAGCTTCGTCGACGAGCCGCACAGCGCCATCGACGGGCCGGGCCAGGGCGAGATCGTCAACCTCGCCGACCACAGGGCCGCCGTCTCCCGCGGCCGCCAGCTCGACCTCCTGCGCGATCTCGGCCCGGACGGCATCGCCCGCGAGCTCTCCGCCATCGCCGGCGCGAAGCCGGCTCCGGAACAGCCGCTGCTGCCCCACCTCGTCATGCCGGCGCATCACGACGTCCGGCCGAGGGACGTCATCGCCCGCCGCCTGCACGGCAACCTCGCTGCCGCCGCCGAGAACGGGCCGGCCGACTTTCCCGAGCTGCTGCTCGTGCCGGGCGTCGGCGCCCGGACAGTTCGCGCGCTCGCGCTCGTCGCCGAGGTCGTGCACGGGGCGCCGTGCCGCTTTGCCGACCCGGCCCGCTTCTCGCTCGCGCATGGCGGCAAGGACGGCCATCCGTTCCCGGTGCCGACGGCGGCCTTCGACCGCACCATCGACGTGCTGAAGGCCGCGATGGCGAAGGCCAAGCTCGGCCGCGAGGAGGAGCTCGGCGCCATCCGCAGGCTCGACGAGCAGGCCCGCCTGCTCGAGCGGCACGTCTCCGGGCCGAGCGTCGAGGCGCATATCGCCGAGGAGCGGGAGCGATCGCCCGACTATGGCGGGCGCACCGTGTTCGGCTGGGCGGAGCCGAGAGCCGCCGCCAAGCCTGTGCCGGCCTGACCGCGCCATCGGGAGCTCGCAGGACTGGCCCGCTCCTTGCCTTCCAGCGGCACGCTGCGGTTGACTTTCGAGGCTCGGGGCGTATGTGTTCGCCATCGCCGGCGCGGGGCCGACTCGGGTAGCCCGCGCCTTTTGTTGTGGACCGCCCAAAAAGTCGGCCTCGAGGCCGGCACGAACAGGAGAACATATGTTCGCGGTCATAAAGACGGGCGGCAAGCAGTACCGCGTCGCCGCCAATGACGTGATCGAGATCGAGAAGCTGGAAGCCGAGCCCGGTGCTGCGGTAACCTTCGGCGAGGTGCTGATGGTCGGCGGCGAGGAGGGTGTCACGGTCGGGGCGCCCAACGTGCCCGGCGCATCGGTGGCCGGCGAGGTCGTCGACCAGACGCGGGCGCCCAAGGTGATCGCCTTCAAGAAGCGCCGCCGGCAGAATTCCAAGCGCAAGCGCGGCCACCGCCAGCATCTGACGGTCGTTCGCATCACCGGCATCACGGCCGCCTGAGGAGACGAAGATGGCTCACAAGAAAGCAGGCGGCTCGTCCCGAAACGGCCGCGACTCGGCCGGCCAGCGGCTCGGCGTGAAGAAGTTCGGCGGCGAAACGGTCATCGCCGGCAACATCCTCGTCCGCCAGCGCGGCACGAAGTGGCACCCCGGTGCCAATGTCGGAATGGGCAAGGATCATACGCTCTTCGCTTTGACGGACGGCCAGGTCGAGTACCGCACGAAAGCCAAAGACAAGTCCTATGTCAGCGTAATCGCCCCGCAGAACGCGGAGGCCGCGGAATAACCGGCAGGTCAGCGACGGACCGCCGGGCGACTTTCTCACCCGGCGGCGAGCGGCCTTCATAGCTCGGAACGTGCGGGGTGGGACGGTCGCCGTCTCACCCCGTCGCGTTTTCAGGGCCGTGAGGGACGTGCCATGGAACTCTCTGCGACCGCCGAAGACGACTTCGGCATGGCCGACTTCCGGCTGCGGGAGATCCGCGACGGCGACCGCGAGCCGATCGTGGCGGCGGTGTCCGATCCCCGGCTCGCCCGCATGCTGACCTGGCCCACGCATCCGCTCTCGCGGGAGGCCGCCGACGCGATCCTGCCGCAGATCCGGCGCGACATCGCCGCCGGCTGCACGATCCGGGCGATCGAGTGCGGCGGCAGGTTCGCCGGGCTCGTCAGCCTCGTGCCGCACGCGCCGACCGGCGGCCTCGAGCTCGCCTACTGGCTCGCGCCCGACTTCTGGGGCAGGGGCCTCGCCACCGCCGCCGCCGGCGCCCTGATCGGCGAGGGAATCGCCCCGGGTGTCTGGGCTTCCGCCGCCCGCGACAACCCGGCCTCGCACCGGGTGCTGGAAAAACTCGGCTTCGAACCGGTCGGCCAGGTCGAGCGGCATTTCGCCTCGCGCGGAACGGTCGTGCCTTGCCGCGTCTACTGGTTCGACCGCCGGCAGCTCGATGAAAGCTGGATCGCCTGGGAGACGCCGCGGCTCGTCTTGACGCCGCCTTGCCGGGCCGACCTCGACCGGATCACCGAGCTCGCGAGCGACCGCGAGATCGCCATGCAGACCGCCCGAGTCCCGCACCCCTACACCCGCCGGGACGCCGAATTCTTCCTCGAGACCATCGCCACCAGCGAGCCGACCTTCGCCGTGCGGCTGAAGGCCGAGCACGGCGCCCTCATCGGCTGCGTCGGCTATCGCCGCCAGGAGGATGGCGGCGTCGAGCTCGGCTACTGGCTCGGCCGCCCCTATTGGGGCCACGGTTTCGCCACCGAGGCGCTGCGAACCACCATCGACCGCGCCTTCGAGGCGACCGATGCGCGCGAAGTGTTCGCCTCGGCGCGGGTGATGAACACCGGCTCGCGGCGGGTGCTGGAGAAATGCGGCTTTCAGCACAGCGGCACCGGCCTCGTGCGCTCGCCCTCGCTCGGCGGCGCCGTGGCGGTCGACTATTTCCGGCTCGATCGACGCGCCTGGGCGAGCCTCGTCGCCTGGCGGCCGGCGGTGCGCCGGGAGAGCTTTTCCGGCGGCAAGTAGGGGCCGCGCGTTGTCACGGGCCGGCGCAGATCGCATGTATGATGGCCCTGGCAACGGAAGGACTTGCGCGACATGAGCAGGCTGATCGTCGTCAAGGCCGTATTCGATCGCGAGGCGGGTGTCTGGTACATCGAATCGAGCGATCTGTTCGGCCTGCACATCGAGGCTCCAACGATCGAGGCGTTGATCGAGAAGCTCCCGGGCGCCGTCGCCGACCTGCTGGAAGGCGACCCCGAGTACACTGTCGCGGACGCGGACCGCGGCGAGATTCCGATCGAGCTGATCGCACACACGACGGTTCGTGTCAGCGCGGCGGCTGCTGCTTGAGAGGGTATGGCAAGCTCGTTCGCGAGGCTCTGCTTGCCGCGGGTTGCGAATTCGTACGCCACGGCCGCGGCGATCACGACATTTGGCGAAGCCCGCATTCGTCTCGACTAGTCACCGTACTGGTCAAGATCGATTCACGGCATACCGCGAACGCAATCCTGAAATCGGCCGGTCTGCCAAAGCAGTTCTAGCCACAGCGCATCCTGGATTTTCCCTAATGCCCTTTCTCGACGAAGCAAAAATCTTCATCAAAGCCGGCGACGGCGGCAATGGCTGCGTCTCCTTCCGGCGCGAGAAGTTCATCGAGTTCGGCGGTCCGAACGGCGGCGACGGCGGCCGCGGCGGCAGCGTCTGGGCGGAGGCGGTGCCCGGCCTCAACACGCTGATCGACTACCGCTATCGCCAGCACTTCAAGGCCAAGCGCGGCGAGCACGGCATGGGCAAGGACCGGCACGGCGCCAATGGCGGCGACCTCGTGCTGAAGGTGCCGGCCGGCACCGAGATCTTGGAGGAGGACGGCGAGACGCTGATCGCCGACCTCACCGAGATCGGCCAGCGCGTGCTGCTCGCCAAGGGCGGCAATGGCGGCTTCGGCAACCACCACTTCACCACCTCCACCAACCGGGCGCCGCGCCGGGCCAATCCGGGCCTCGTCGGCGAGGAGCGCTGGATCCGGCTGCGGCTGAAGCTCTTGGCCGATCTCGGCCTCGTCGGCATGCCGAACGCGGGCAAGTCGACCTTCCTCGCGGCCGTCTCGGCGGCCAAGCCGAAGATCGCCGACTATCCCTTCACGACGCTGCAGCCCGGGCTCGGCGTCGCCAGCATCGACGGCCGCGAATTCGTCGTCGCCGACATTCCGGGCCTGATCGAGGGCGCACACGAGGGGGTGGGCATCGGCGACCGCTTCCTCGGCCACATCGAGCGCTGCCGCGTCCTCCTGCACCTCGTCGACGGCACCGGCGAGCATGCCGGCAAGGCGTACAAGACGATCCGCGGCGAGCTCGAGGCCTATGGCGCAGGCCTCGCCGACAAGCCGGAGATCGTCGCCCTGTCCAAGGTCGACGCGCTCGATCCGGCGACCCGCAAGCAGCAGGCCGAGCGGCTGAAGCGCGCCGCCAAGCGCAAGCCGCTGCTGCTCTCGGCGCATTCAGGCGAAGGCGTGCCCGAGGCGCTGCGCGAGGCGCTGGCTTTCATCGAGGCCGGAAGGCAGGCGGAGGCGGCCGAAGCCGAGCCGGCCGAGGCCGCGGAGTGGGCGCCGTAGCGCCGGAGCGCGTGACGGCTTTCTCCGCTCATGCCCGCGAATGCGGGCATTCAGCTCTTGCCGCGATGAAGCGCTGGATCCCCTTTCGCGGGGATGAGCGGAGCGTTGTCGGCGTCGACGACGCGCCGGCGAAGGTGCTCACAGGCAGATCAGCGCGCCCGTGAAGGTGACATCGATGGCCTTTCCTACGTTCGGTCCAGCAGTGTACGCGTTGTAGTAGACGACCGCCGGATCGCTCGTCAGCGTTGCAGCAATGTAAGCATCGACTATCTGTTCGTTCGGCAGGTTCACGGCCGTCGCCAGCAGGGCACAACCCTCGACGGTCTTCTTGAACGTGACCCGGTACTCGCCGACATTAAGCCGCTCGACCTTCTTTACGCCGCGCGACTTCAACTTCACGCCGCCGCTCGTCACACCGAACAGGCAGCCCTTGCAGTTGTCGATGTCGGCCGCCGCGGCGGGCGTGGTGGCGCCGCCGAGGAGGGTCCAGCCGGTGACTGCAGACAGAGCGAGCGCGGCGACGAAGGCGCCTCGCGCAACGAGCGTGCGCATGATGATCTCCCGATGAAGAAAAGAGGGACTAGTTACTTCCGTCGGGAGGTGTGATGCGAAAGTAGGTTCTGAGGGTCTAGTACCTAATCTGTATCTTGGCGAACTATCGTGCTACGGCCGCAACTATCAGGAAGCTGAATATTTCCGTTGAAACGGTCGGCATGGTCCGCCGCTGCCGACCGCCTCGGTGGACCTGAAGGTCGAGGCTGACACCAGCCCGCGAAGAAGCCGCCCACCTTCGTCGTCGCCTGGGCGCGCCGAGCCCGCTCCACTACGGCATCTCGCCCATCACGAGGCGCGGCGGCTCGCCGCCGAAGCCGGCGGCCGCCTCGACGAAGCGGCGCTTGGCCGCCGGCGCGCGCTCGACGAGCCCGAGGCCGAGGTCGCGGAGCGCGCGAATGCCGGCGTCGTCGATGCGGAACAGCCGGTTGAGCCCGTCGGTGGCGGCGAGGAAAGCGGCGCTCTCGAACCGCCGCCAGCGCTGGTAGCGCTGCAGAATCTCGGCGCGGCCGAAGTCGAGCCCGAGCCGCGCCGCCTCGATCACCGTCTCGACCAGGGCGGCGGCGTCGCGCAGGCCGAGATTGACGCCCTGGCCGGCGATCGGGTGCAGGACGCGCGCCGCATCGCCGACGAGCGCCAGCCGCTCGCCGACGAAGCTTCGGGCGATCATCCCCGCGAGCGGAAAGGCTCCGCGCGGCCCGGCGAGGGTGAGCCTGCCGAGGTCGCCGCCGGCGCGCTGCGACAGCTCGGCCAGGAAGGCTTCGTCCGGCGAGGCGGCGATGCGGCGTGCGAGCTCCTCGCGCTCGCTCCAGACGACGCCGGAGCGGTTGCCGCGCATCGGCAGGAGCGCGAACGGGCCGCCCGGGAGAAAATGCTGCACCGCCCGGCCCTCGTGCGGATGGGTATGGGCGACGGTGACCACGAGCGCGCTCTGTCCATAGCCCCAGGTCTGGCGGACGATTCCGGCCATGCGCCGCAGGCTCGACTGGCGCCCGTCGGCGGCGAGCACCAGCGTCGCGGCCGCTTCGCTCCCGTCCTCGAGGCCGAGCCGCGCTCCGCGCGGCAGCGTCTCGAGCGCCACGACGCGGCCGGTGCGGTGCTCGACGCCCAATTCGGCCGCCCGCGCCGCGAGCCCGGACAGAATCGCGTCGGTCGGCGCGACATGGGCGAAGAACTCGCCCGGCAGCGTTTCCTCGTCGAAACCGAGCAGGAAGGGCCGCGCGACGTCGGCGAGCTTGCCGTCGGCGATGGCGATGGAGCGCATCGGCTCGGCCTCGGGCTCGATCGCCGCCCATGCGCCGAGCGCCTCGAGCTGCCGCCGCGAGCCGGCGACGAGGGCGAGAGCTCGCGGATCGGGCGCCGCAGGGCCCGGGGCGATGGTGACGACCCGAAGCGCGCCAGCCGAGGCCAGCCGCAGGCCGATCGCGGCCGACAGGCCGACGATGCCCTCGCCGACGACGGCGATGTCGCAGCGCATGGCCGTCATCGGCTTGCCCCGTTCTTCCTCCCCCTGGAAGGGCTATGAGATTCACACATCCACTGGGTGCTCCATCGCAACGGGTCGGGAAGGCTCCCATCCTCCCCTTGAAAGGGGGAGGCGGACTCGCGCAGCGAGCCGGTGGGGGTCTTTTCGCCGCCGCGTCACCGCAGAGGACCCACACCCGGACGGCTTCGCGAGGAAGGCCAGCGGAAGAGAGGACCCCCTCTCGGCTCGCTTCGCGAGTCCGGTCTCCCCCTTGCAGGGGGAGAAGGAAGGCGGCATCGCCTGCTCCGTGGTCCTTGACCCGGCCGACGGCACGGCGTCCTCTGCCGCCAGCCTCACGCGAAAGTCCTCCATGTCCGGCGCCGTCTCCGATCTGTTGTCGATTCTCGACCTCGAGCAGCTCGAGCACAATCTGTTTCGCGGCCGCAGCCCGCAATCGGGCTGGCAGCGCGTCTTCGGCGGCCAGGTGATCGGCCAGGCGCTGGTCGCCGCCTCGCGCACGGCGGCGATCCCGGCTCACTCCCTGCACGCCTACTTCCTGCTGCCCGGCGACCCGGAGGTGCCGATCATCTACGAGGTCGAGCGCATCCGCGACGGCAGGAGTTTTTCCACCCGCCGCGTCGTCGCCATCCAGCACGGACGGCCGATCTTCACCATGGCGGTCTCCTTCCACCGCGAGGAGGAGGGCTTCGAGCACCAGATCGACATGCCCGAGGTGCCGCGGCCGGACGAGCTGCCCGACGAGGCGCTGTTCAAGCGCACCATGCTGCAGAAGCTGCCGGCGCCGGTGCGGCGCTACTTCGAGATGGACCGGCCGGTGGAGATCCGGCCGACCGATCCGAGCCGCTACCTCGGCACCGGCCCCGGCGAGCCGGTCAACAATGTGTGGATCAGGTCGACGGCCCGCCTACCTGACGATCCGGCGATCCACAAATGCGTGCTCGCCTACGCCTCCGACTTCACGCTGCTCGATACCAGCCTCGCCGCGCATGGCCGGACCCTCTACGAGAGCGACATAATCGGCGCGAGTCTGGACCACGCGCTCTGGTTTCATCGCCCGTTCCGTGCCGACGAGTGGCTGCTCTACGCCCAGGACAGTCCGTCGGCCTCCGGCGCCCTCGGATTCTCGCGCGGGCGCATCTATTCAGAGGCCGGCGTGCTGGTCGCCGACGTCGCTCAGGAGGGCGTCGTCCGCATCAAGCAGAACCGAGAGCCCGAAAATTAGGCAATTGATGCTTTCCTAGGCTGCCCAAGCCGTAGGCACCACTGTGGCCGAATCGCGTCGGCGGCGCGCCGGCCTTCGGAATCACAGGTTGCAGGAGTTTGGCACGTCCCTTGATTGGCAGGGATCGGTGCGTCCCGCGCAACGGGTTGCTCCATCCATGCGAACACGAGGCCGCCCCGGGCGGCTGCCGGGGGTGTGAAGCTGATGAAAATCGTAATGGCGATCATCAAGCCGTTCAGGCTGGACGAGGTGCGCGACGCCTTGACCGGCATCGGCGTGCACGGGCTGACCGTGACGGAGGTGAAGGGCTACGGACGACAGAAGGGACACACGGAAATCTATCGCGGCACCGAATATGCGGTGAGCTTCCTGCCGAAGGTGAAGATCGAGGTGGCGGTTCCCTCCGAGGCCGTCGATCGGGTGATCGAGGCGATCACCAACGCCGCCAAGACCGGCCAGATCGGCGACGGAAAAATCTTCGTGCTGCCGCTCGAGCAGGCCGTCCGCATCCGCACCGGGGAGACCGATGTCGATGCGCTCTGAGCCGACCCAGCCCCTACCCTTTCTCCGGAGCTCCTCACCTATGATGATGTCTCGCCTCGCCGGGCGGCTGCTGTTGCCGGCCGTCGCCGTCGCCCTCTTCGCGCTCGACTCCGCCTGGGCGCAGGACGCGGCGCCCGCGGCCGCTCCCGCGGCGGAGGCTGCCGCCGCCGCCCCGGCGGCGCCCGAATCGCCGCTCGACACCGGCGACACGGCCTGGATGCTGACCTCGACCGCGCTCGTCCTGATGATGACGATCCCGGGCCTCGCGCTCTTCTACGGCGGCATGGTCCGCAAGAAGAACGTGCTGTCGGTGCTGATGCAGTGCTTCGCCATCTGCTGCCTCGTCACCGTCCTGTGGATGGTCGTCGGCTACTCGCTGGTCTTCGCCGCCAATCCGAGCGAATCGCTCAACGCCTATATCGGCGGCTTCGAGAAGATGATGCTGGCCGGCGTCACCAACGACACCGTCAACGACCTCGCGGGGACGATCCCCGAGTGGGTATTCTTCATGTTCCAGATGACGTTCGCGATCATTACGCCGGCGCTGATCGTCGGCTCGTTCGCCGAGCGCATGAAGTTCTCGGCCCTGATGTGGTTCATGGCGCTGTGGCTGATCCTCGTCTACGTGCCGGTGGCGCACTGGGTGTGGGGCGGCGGCTTCCTCGGCTCGGCCGGCGTGCTCGACTTCGCCGGCGGCACGGTGGTGCACATCAATGCCGGCATCGCCGGTCTCGTCGCCTGCATCATCATCGGCCGGCGGACCGGCTACGGCTCGGTCAACATGGCTCCGCACAACCTCGTGCTGACCATGATCGGCGCCTCCCTGCTGTGGGTCGGCTGGTTCGGCTTCAACGCCGGCTCGGCGGTCGCCTCCAACGCGCTGGCCGGCGTCGCGATGGCCAACACGCAGGTGGCCACGGCCGCGGCGGCGCTCGCCTGGATGTTCGCCGAGTGGATCGTCATCGGCAAGCCGAGCGTGCTCGGCATCCTGTCGGGCGCGGTGGCGGGCCTCGTCGCGGTGACGCCCGCGGCCGGCTTCGTCAACCCGACCGGGGCGCTGATCATCGGCATCGCGGCCGGCGTCGGCTGCTACATCGCCTCGGTGCACGTGAAGCGGGCGCTCGGCTATGACGATTCGCTCGACGTGTTCGGCGTGCACGGCGTCGGCGGCATCATCGGCGCGCTGCTGACCGGCGTGTTCGCGGACGCCGCCATCAACTCGGCCGGCGAGGGCGCCAACATCGCCACCCAGGCCTACGGCGTGATCGTCACCGTGGTCTACACGGCCGTCGCCACCGCGGTCATCCTGCTCGTCGTCAAGGCCTTCGTCGGGCTGCGGCCGACCGTGGCGCAGGAAGAGGAGGGCCTCGACATCGTGCTGCACAACGAGACCGTCCAGTAGCGCGCCGTCCACCTCCCGGGACTGCCGCTCGACCCGGGCGCCGCGAGGCGCCCGGGTTTTTCATTGTCCGCGCCACCGTAAGGCGGCCTTAACCATCCGCGCCCTAGCGTTCCGACATGGCGCGGAGGCCGCGCCCCCCTGCGCATCGGTGGCTCATGCAACGGATTGACCGCGCCCCTTCGACGACCGGCCGGCGCGCGTCCGGCGCGATCGCCTACCCTCCGGTTCTCGGCTGAGTCGCGGCATGCGCGTCCTGCGTCCCAAGCAGCGTTCGATCCTCGCCCATGTGCTGCCTGCCGAGCCCGGCCTGCTCATGCGGCGCCGCCTGCGGGAGCTCGGCGGGCTCGCCCTGCTCGCCTTCGCGGGCGCCTGCCTCGTCGCACTGGCGACCTGGTCGGTGCGCGATCCGAGCCTCAGCCATGCGACGAGCGGGCCGACCCGCAACCTGCTCGGCCCGCCCGGCGCCGCCGCCGCCGACCTCCTGATGCAGCTGTTCGGCCTCGCCTCGGTCGCGCTGCTGATCCCGGTCGGCATCTGGGGCTGGCGCCTCCTGCGCGACCGCACCTTCGATCGCCGGCGGCTGCGCCTCGCGCTCTGGGCCGGCGG
>JAEZCD010000181.1 GCA_023430145.1 Pseudomonadota bacterium | reverse complement strand
GGCGGCGGCGGCGGTGGAGGCGGCGGCGGTGGTGGAGGCGGCGGCTGGTGAGGCGGGATCGCTTCCGGAGGGTTCCCGACGCGCTTTCGCGCTCCGCGACGCACCGCACCCGGCGGTAGACCGACAGTGCGACCAAAAGGCCGCCTCATCGGCGAGGCGGCCTCACCGAAGCGAGCGACGGAAGGAGACGGCCGACGAGCGGATCGAGGCGGCGGTCGAGCTCACGGGCTCGGCCCGCACCGACGAAGCGGCCTAATAGGCGCCGGCGTCGACGCGCCTCCTGCCCGGCGCCCCGAAGCAGCGGCAGGCCGCTCAGACGAGCCCGACCTCCCGGAACTTCTCCGTCATCAGCTCCCGGTCGAAGGGCTTCAGCAGGCACTCGTTGGCGCCGGCGCGATAGGCGCGGGCGATCTGGGCGACATCGTTCTCGGTCACCAGGAACACGACCCGCGGCGCGTCACCGCCGGGAAGCTGGCGCAGCTGCACGAGGAACTCGTGCCCGCCCATCACCGGCATCTCCCAGTCGAGCAGCACGCCGTCCGGCATCTGCTCCCGGCAGAGCGTGAGCGCCGTCTCGCCGTTCTCGGCCTCCGCCACCTGAAAGCCGAGGCCCTCCAGCACGACCCGCGCGACCTTCCGGATGACGCTGGAATCGTCGACGACGACGCAGGTCTTCATGGCGCCCTCCGGGAGCCCCTGACCGGCCGAGCCGGCTCCCCCAGTGAGCGCCATAGCGAAGCCCCGCAACGACGTCAAAGCGCCGGCTGGTGCACCCGCTCGGCGGTGATCGAGACCCGATCGCCCTCGATCGACATCGCCACCCGCATGCCCGCGTCGCGGGCGACGAGACCGGTGTAGAAGGGCTGGATCACATGCGCATCGATGCGCCCGTGCGGCGCCTCGCCGGCGAGCAGCGCCTCGAGGTCCGGCGGGATGCGGGCAGCATGGCCCTGGGCTTCCAGCCGGAAGCCGGTGTCTTCGCCCTCGCCGATGCCGGAGACCCGCACCGTCCCGCCGCGCGGGATGGTCGAGATCGCCACCACGACGAGGTTCAGCAGAAGCTTCACCCGCGCCTTCGGCAAGAGGAGCCGTGGCACGCTCCATTCGAGCACGGTCTTGGAATCCTGCAGGAAGCCGCGCGTGACCTGCTCGGCATCGCCGGTGTCGAGCTGCGCGCCCGCCGATCCGGCGGCGCCGAAGGCGAGGCGCGCGAACTGCAGCCGCGCCGAGGCCTGCCTCGCGCTCTTCCTGACGAGGTCGAGCGCGAAGGTGCGCATCTCCTCGTCGCTCTCGTCCTCCAGCACCTCGAGCCCGTTGACGATCGCGCCCACCGGGCTGATCACGTCATGGCAGACACGGCTCGCGACGAGCGCGGCGAGATCGAGCGCCTCGAGGTCGACTGTGGTTGACATCGTTCTCCGATCGCGTTTGTTGCGCGGCGACTCACCCCGTTCGCCAGCATTCGCGAACAATAGCACGGGCCGCCCTCCCCGGTCGGCCCGGACGATGTTTTCAGCCGGAGACACCCGCATGCCAGCCGCGACCGAGCCCGTCATCGACCGGCGGCTGCTGATCGAGCTCTCCGATCTCTGCGCCGAGGCCGGACGGGCGATTCTCGACGTCTACGGCTCGATCGCGGCGGTCCGCGAGAAGGCCGACCGCAGCCCCGTCACCGATGCGGACGAGCGCGCCGAGGTCATCCTGCTGGCCGGCCTCGAGAAGCTGCTGCCCGGCATCCCGGTGCTCGCCGAGGAGACGGTGTCGCGCGAGGGGCTGCCGCCGCTCGGCGAGGTTTTCGTGCTCGTCGATCCGCTCGATGGAACGCGGGAGTTCCTGGCCAAGAACGGCGAGTTCACGGTCAATGTCGGGCTCGTCGCGCATGGCCTGCCGATCATGGGCTGCGTGCACGCGCCGGCGCTCGGCAAGACCTGGATCGGGGCCCGAAACCTCGGTGCGGAGACGGCCGCCGCCGCCGTCGGGGCGACGCCGGCCACCGAGAGCTTTACGCCGATCGCCGCGCGGCCGCGGCCGGCCGAAAAACTCGTCGCGGTGGCGAGCCGCAGCCATTCAGATCCCGAGACGGAAGCCTTTCTGGCCGGCCTGCCGGTCGGCGAGCGGCGCTCGGCCGGCTCATCGCTGAAGTTCTGCCTCGTCGCCGAGGGCGAGGCCGACGTCTATCCCCGCTTCGGGCCGACCATGGAATGGGACACGGCCGCCGGCAACGCCGTCCTCCTCGCCGCCGGCGGCACGGTGCTGAACCCGGACGGCTCGCCCTTCCGCTACGGCAAGAAGGAGACGGGATATCGCAACGGCGCCTTCATCGCCTGGGGCGCCGCCGACGTGTGATAGGCTGCGCGGTGCGACCGGCGGTCCAGATTCTGTCGCCTTCGTCGTTCAGGGATTGGTTAACGAATCCCATCCAAGCTGACGCGCAGTCTTTTGGCCGGAGTCGACCATGAACACACTCCATGCCCTGGCGCTGACTTCGCTGCTCGCGGCTGCCGTCGTGCCGGCCGCGGCACAGACGGTGATCGAGGCACCGGCCGGCGCGCCGCCGGCGGCCGCCCCCGGCACCACCGGCTCGTTGCCGCCGCCGTCCCAGTCGCGACTGGAATCGCCGTCGCGGACCTTCTCGTCGAACGAGCTCGTCACCACCGGCCATCAGTTCTTCGGCTCGACCACGCGCGGGCTCGCGAGCGCCATCGAATCGGCGATCCGCCGCTGGGGCGAGCCGAATGGCTACGTGCTCGGCGAGGAGGGCTCGGGCGCCATCGTCGGCGGCCTGCGCTACGGCGAGGGCACGCTCTACACCCGCGACCACGGCGACAAGCGGGTCTATTGGCAGGGGCCGACGCTCGGCTTCGACTTCGGCGGCGATGGCGCGCGGACGATGATGCTGGTCTACAACCTGCCGGGGCCGGCGGCGCTGAACCAGCGGTTTGCCGGGGTCGACGGCTCGGTCTATGTCGTCGGCGGGTTCGGTGTGACGGCGCTGACCGCCTCCGGCATCGTGCTGGTACCGATTCGCTCGGGCGTCGGGGCGCGCCTCGGCCTCAATGTCGGCTATCTGAAGTTCACGCCGAAACCGACCTGGAACCCGTTCTGACGGTGCCCCGCGGCAGCCCGTCGGGGCGGCCGGCGCGAGCCGGCCCGACCGCCGTTCTGGAAGTCGCGCACCTGCTGTGGCAAGGTCGCGGCCCGCGTGCGGATCAGGTGTAATGGTCGAGCCGGTCCTCTATTTCGTCCTCGGCTTTCTCGCCGCGAGCCTCGCTGCGCTCGCCTTCCTGCGCGCGGTGTGGGGGCGCGCGGTCCGGCTGACGATCACGCGGCTTGCCGCGCGGCTGCCGACGAGCCCGGCGATGATCGCCGCCGACCGCGACCACCTGCGCGCAGCGCACGCGATCGAGACGCGCAAGCTCGAGCGCCGGGTCGAGACGCTCGGGTCCGAAGCGGTCGGCTACCGCGCTGCGGCCGCCAGGGACCGGCTCGAGCTGCGCCGCATCACCGAGGATCTGCAGGAGGCGCGCACCCGCCTCGGGGCGGCCGAGGCGCGCG
>JAEZCD010000056.1 GCA_023430145.1 Pseudomonadota bacterium | reverse complement strand
CGCGCCCCGCCCCCCGCCCCCCCCGCCCCCCCCCCCCCGCCTCGTTTCCGCCGGACCGCCCGCCATGCCGACCGACGACGTTCTTCTCCCCCCGGACCGCCTGCGCGACTTCGTCGAACGCCTGTTCCTCGCCGCCGGCTCGCCCGAGCGCGAGGCACGGCTGATCGCCGACCACCTCGTGGAATCGAACCTCAAGGGTCACGATTCGCACGGCGTCGGCTCGATCCCGGCCTATGTCCGCAACATCGCCGCCGGCGAGCTGCCGCTCGGCGAGCGCCTCGAGACGGTGCTCGATTCCGGCGCAATGCTGCTGTTCGACGGCCGCGGCGGCTTCGGCCAAGTGATGGCGCACGACGCCATCGCCCGCGGCATCGCCCGGGCGAAGGAGGGCGGCGTCGCCCTCGTCGGCCTGCGCAACAGCCACCACATCGGCCGCATCGGCCACTGGGCCGAGCAGTGCGCGGCCGAGACTCTCGTGTCGATCCATTTCGTCAACGTCGTCAGCGAGCCGACCGTGGCCCCGTTCGGCGGCAGGGCGCCGCGCGCCGGCACCAACCCCTTCGCGGTCGGCATCCCACGGCAGGGCGCGGCGCCGATCATCCTCGACTTCGCCACCAGCAAGCTCGCCGTCGGCAAGGTCCGCGTCGCGCTCAACACCGGCAAGGAGCTGCCGCCGGGCGCGGTGCTGACGCCGGACGGCGAGCCGACCACCGATCCCGCCACCTTCTTCGGCGGCCGCCGCGGCATCCTGTTGCCGTTCGGCGACCACAAGGGCTGGGGCCTGTCGCTCGCCTGCGAGCTGCTGGGCGCGGCGCTGACCGGCGGCGCCACGCAGTCCGGGCCGAAGAAGCGAAATGCCGTCATCAACTGCATGCTGTCGATCATCGTCTCGCCGGAGAAGCTCGGCACCGAGAGCTCCTTCTTCGACGAGACGGAAAAGTTTCTCGCCTGGGTGAAGTCGGGCGCCAACGCCGAGGTGCTGCTCGCCGGCGAGCCGGAGGCGGCGATCGCCGCCCGACGCCGCCGCGAGGGCGTGCCGGTCGATGCCAGGACCTGGGAGCACATTCTCGCCGCCGCCCGCGAGGTGGGCCTGGTGGACGAACCGGTGGCCGGCTAGCCCCGCCTGCCGGCGCCCGAGCGCCGGCGCGCGGCCATGTCGGCCGCCACGAGCAGCGCCAGCACGGCGAACACGCCGATCGACAGCACGAAGCCGCCGCGACCCGGCGCGAAGCCGTCGAGAAGGCTCGCCAGCGCCGGGCCAAGAATGCCGCCGATGCCGTTCATGGTCTGCAGGAGGCGGGCGACCTCCATCGGCGGCCTGCCGTGCGGCGCGGTGTAGGCGATGGCGGCGGCGACCGCGTAGCCGGTCAGCGCTGTCGCTCCCCAGGCGACGGCGAGGGCATAGACGAGAAGTGACGCCACGTCGGCGACCGCGAGCGCGATCGAGGCCATCGCCGAGGTGACGCACGTCACCAGCATCAGCACGCGGCGATCGAGGCGATCGGCGGCGAGGCCGAGCCCGAGCTGGGTCAGACTCGCACCCGCTACAACGGCGATCAGCAGCCACGGCACCAGCCTTTCGGACAGGCCGATGGTCAGCCCGTAGACGGGGCCGAGCGCGAAGAAGGCGCCGGCGACCATGCCCGAGGCCAGCGCCGCGGCGATCGCCGGCAGCGCATGCCGCAGGATGGCGAGGAGCGCCGGCTCGCCGCGCGGCGAGAAGTGCGGCCGCGGCGCCGTCATCGGCGCGAGCATGGCGAGACCGCCTGCAAAGAGGCACGCGCCGGCGACGAGCAGCGCCGCGTCGGAGGCGGCCGGCAGCACCAGCAGCACCGCCTGGCCGGTGGCGTAGGAGCCGAAGAACACGGCCATGTAGACCCCGAGCACGCTGCCGCGCCGGCGCGGCCCGACCGACAGCGACAGCCAGTTCTCCATCGTCACGAAGACGAGGGCGATGCCGAGCCCCATCGTGTAGCGGCCGAGGAGCCAGACGAGCGGATCGGCGACGAGCAGCAGGGCGACGCCGGCGGCCGTCAGCGGCGCCGCGGCGGCGGCCATCACCCGCAGCCCGGCGAGGCGCAGGACGAGCGGGCCGGCGAGATAGGTCGTGAACAGGCCGCCATAGAAGGCCGAGCCGGCGAGGCCGATGGTCGCGGTGTCGAGGCCGGCCGCCAGCGCCCGCGCGGCGATCGCGGTGAAGACGATGCCGTTCGCGACGAGGATCAGGAACTCGCCGAGATAGAGCGGCAGATGGCGGCGCAACGCCTCCGACGTGGTGCCGTCGTGTGGCGTGATTGCGGGGCTGTCGAGCATGGCAGGGGCGGCGTCCGGGGCGAGGCGCCTGTTTAGAGGATTCGGAGCCGCATTGCCTCTTCTCTTCCTCATCTCCACGCGGACCCCGGGGCGGCTCGGTCGTCATCCTGCGCGAAAGCGAAGGATCCATCTTTCCCCGTGGCGAAGAGAAGTGTGGATCCTGCGCTTTCGCGCAGGATGACGAGCGGGGATGCTGTGCCCGCTTCACCGAACCGCAGCATCTGTGGCAGATGCTCGGCCACGCCCTCCCAGCCTCGACCGCGACCTCCCAGCCTCGAAAGCCAAAAATGCCTGCCGAAAGCTTCGTCCTCACCCTCTCCTGCCCGAACCGGGTCGGCATCGTCGCCGCCGTCTCCGCCCACCTCTTCGAGAGCGGCTGCGACATCCGCGACGCGAGCCAGTTCGACGACACCGAGACCAACCGCTTCTTCATGCGCGTCGTCTTCGCCTTCGTCGGCGAGGGCGGCGACATCTCTGCCGTCCGCGCCGGCTTCGAGGCGATCGCGAAAGAATTCGGCATGAGCCTGTCGCTGAAGTGCCTCGAGCAGCGCCAGCGCGTGCTGCTGCTCGTCTCGCGCTTCGACCATTGCCTCGCCGACATTCTCTATCGCTGGCGGATCGGCGAGCTGCCGATGGACATCGTCGGCATCGCCGCCAACTATCCGCGCGACACCTACAAGCACCTCGATTTCGCAGGAATCCCGTTCCACTATCTGCCGGTGACGCGCGAAACCAAGCTCGAACAGGAGAACGCGCTCTGGGCGCTGATCCGCGAGACCGAGGCCGAGCTCGTCGTGCTCGCCCGCTACATGCAGATTCTCTCCGACGGGCTCGCGGCGAAGCTGGCGGGGCGCTGCATCAACATCCACCATTCGTTCCTGCCCGGCTTCAAGGGCGCGCGGCCCTATCACGCCGCTCACGCGCGAGGCGTGAAGCTGATCGGCGCCACGGCGCACTACGCCACCGCCGACCTCGACGAGGGGCCGATCATCGAGCAGGACGTCGAGCGCATCACCCACCGCGACACGCCCGAGGATCTGGTCCGAAAGGGGCGCGACATCGAGCGCCGCGTGCTGGCGCGCGCCATCGCCTGGCATCTCGAGGGCCGCGTGCTGGTGAACGGCAGCAAGACGGTGGTGTTCAAGGATTAGGGATGGGCGACGGGAGCGGCATTGCCGCTGCGCGTGCCGATTCCTCCGCTCATCCCCGCGAAAGCAGGGGATCCAGCCCCTCCTCCAGTACCAGAACCATCCTGGTCCCCGCCTTCGCGGGGACGAGCGGAGCCTCGAGGGCGTTGCCCTCCCCCCGCTCGACAGCGCGCCGTCCATCGGGCCATATCGCGCGGCCTTGAGAGACCGCGCCCGTGAACCCGCTCGTCGTCGATACCGGCTCGCCACCCATCCCGCAGGTCCAGGCCTGGCGGGCGAGCTATACCGGCGGCCTCGGCCCCTCGATCGATCTGTCGCAGGCCGTGCCCGGCTATCCGCCGCACCCCAAAATGCTGGAGAAGCTCGCGGAGGCGGCGGGCTCGCCGGCCGCCGCGCAGTATGGCGCGATCCTAGGCGACGCCGACCTGCGCGAGGCCTATGCCGCCGACGTCTCGGCCATCTATGGCGGCACCGTGCGGGCGGACAACGTCGCTATCACGGCGGGCTGCAACCAAGCCTATGTCGCAGCCATCATGGCGCTGGCCAAGGCCGGCGACGCCGTGCTGCTGCCGAGCCCCTGGTACTTCAACCACGCCATGACGCTCGACATGCTCGGCATCGAGGCGCGGCCGCTGCCCTGCGCGCCCGAGGCCGGGTTCGTGCCGGACCCGGAGCTCGCCGGGACGCTGCTCGATGAGCGGGTGAAGGCGATCGTGCTGGTGACACCGAACAACCCGACCGGCGCCACCTACCCGCCGGAGACGATCGCCCGCTTCGCCGATCTCTGCCGGCGGCGCGGTATCGCGCTTGTCCTAGACGAGACTTATCGGGACTTCATGCCGGGCACGCTCGGCGCCCCGCACGGGGAGCTCGCCGATCCGGGCTGGGCGGCGACGCTGGTGCAGCTCTACAGCTTCTCGAAAGCCTATTGCATTCCCGGCCACCGGGTCGGGGCGATCGCCGCCGCCCCCGGGCTCCTGGCGCAGGTCACGAAGATCCAGGACTGTGTGCAAATCTGCCCGCCGCGACCGGGCCAGATCGCGCTCGCCTGGGCGATCGACGGCTTGCGGCAATGGCGGGCGGAGAACACCGCCGAGATTCTCGCTCGCACGGCGGCGTTCCGGGCGGCGATGGCCGAGGTGCCGGAGTGGCGGGTCGACGCGGTCGGCGCATATTTCGCCTATGTGCGGCACCCGTTCGAAGGGGTGACGGCGACCGAGGTGGCCGGAAAGCTCGCGACCCTGCGCGGCGTCATCTGCCTGCCCGGCAGCTATTTCGGCCCCGACCAGGACCGGCATTTGCGGCTCGCCTTCGCCAATGCCGGCGTCTCGGCGCTCGCCGGCCTGCCGCGGCGGCTCGCGGGGCTCGCGGCAGCGGGCTGAGGATCTCCGTCATTGCGAGGCGCGAAGCGACGAAGCAATCCAGGCTTTCGGGCGCTGAAGGAAGGTCTGGATTGCTTCGCTGCGCTCGCAATGACGACCTCCACGTCCCTTCGCCCAACCCGTCCCTTCATCTTCCCTATCCCCTCGCTCACCCCCTCCGTTTCGCCCGATTGTCACTTTGCTCGCCGCGGCGCATCATCGGTTGCGAGCCCACGCGCCCCGGCGGTGCGGCGGTCTTCGAGCGAGAGCAGCGACAGGCAATGGATCGCAACGAGCTGGAGCGGCTGCGCGAGAGATATGGCGGGCCGAACGCGGAGACGATCTTCCGGCCGGACTTCGAGCGCGTCGCCGACCGCATCTTCAGCCGCGGCACGCGGCCGGCGCCGTTCGCCGGCATCTCGACGCTGCTTTCGGCGCCGCAGCGCTTCGTCTCCGGCGACGATCCCGACCTCGGCGACCTGCAGGTGGCGCTCGTCGGCGTGCCCATGGATCTCGGCGTCACCAACCGGCCCGGCGCCCGCTTCGGCCCGCGCGCGGTGCGCGCCGTCGAGCGGATCGGGCCCTACGAGCACGTGCTCGCCACGGCGCCGGTCTTCGAGATGCGGGTCGCCGACATCGGCGACGTGCCGTTCCGCAGCCGCTTCAGCCTCGACCTCTGCCACGAGGACATCGAGCGCTTCTATTCCCGCATCGTCGCGCAGGGCGCAGCCCCGCTGTCGGTCGGCGGCGACCACTCGATCTCGCACCCGATCCTCAAAGCGGTCGGCGCCGCCCGGCCGGTGGGCATGATCCATATCGATGCCCATTGCGACACCGGCGGCGGCTATGACCGGACGCGCTTCCACCACGGCGGGCCCTTCCGCAACGCGGTGCTGGACGGCGTGCTCGACCCGCGGCGGACGATCCAGATCGGCATCCGCGGCGCCGCCGAGTATCTTTGGGAGTTCTCCTACGATTCCGGGATGACGGTGATCCATGCCGAGGAGATCGACTCTCTCGGCATGCCGGCGGTGATCGCCCGCGCCCGCGAGGTCGCGGGCGACGGCCCGGTCTACCTCTCCTTCGATGTCGACGCGCTCGACCCCGCCTTCGCGCCAGGCACCGGCACGCCGGAGATCGGCGGCCTGACGACGCGGGAGGCGCTCGCTCTGCTGCGCGGCCTGAAGGGGCTCGACATCGTCGGCGGCGACGTCGTCGAGGTGGCGCCGCAATACGACGACACGACCAACACCGCCCATGCCGGGGCGCAGATGCTGTTCGAGATTCTCAGCCTGATGGCGTCCAGCCCGTCGGTCGGCGGGCGGACATCCGAGCCATCGAAAATCGCCCTGCAAGAGGAGAGCGTCCGATGATCGAGAAATCCACGTCCGTCAGCCGGCGCGCCGTGCTCGCCGGCGGCGTCGCGGGCGCCGCCGCGCTGGCGCTGCCGCATGTCGCGCGCGCACAGGCCAAGTCGCTGAAGGTCGGCGTCTATGGCGGCTTCTTCAAGGATTCGTTCGACAAGCACATCTTCCCCGAATTCACCAAGGCGTCCGGCATCGCGGTGGAATCCATCGCCGAGCCGACCGGCGAGGCCTGGCTCGTGCAGCTCGAGCAGGCGGCGCGGGCCGGCGTCGCGCCGGCAGACGTCTCGATGATGTCGCAGGTGGCGCGGCTGAAGGGCCAGGCGACGCAGCTCTGGGCGCCGCTCGATCTCGCAAAAATCCCGAACTCGAAGAACCTCTTGCCGCAGTTCGTCGGCAAGTACGACGACGGCAAGGTTTCGGGCATCGGCGCGGTGTCCTGGTACATCACGCTCGTCACCAACACCAAGACCTATCCCGAGGCGCCCACCTCCTGGGCAGCGCTCTGGGATCCGGCGAACAAGGACCGGCTCGGCCTGCTCGCCCTCGTCTCCAACTCGTTCCTGCTCGAGGTGACGGCGACGACCTTCATGGGCGGCACCAAGATTCTGGACGACGAGGCGGGCATCCTGAAGGTGTTCGAGAAGCTCGCTGGCGTGAAGCCGAATGTCCGCCTCTGGTATCGCGACGAGGCGCAGTTCGAGCAGGCGCTGAAATCGGGCGAGATCCCGATGGGCCAGTATTATCACGACGTCACCGGGCTCGCGGCGGCGGGCGGTGCCCCGGTCCGCTCCACCTTCCCGAAGGAAGGCGGAATCCTCGATTCCGGCAGCTGGGTGGTGTCGAAGGCGTCCAAGAAGCTCGAGGAGTCCTACGTCTTCATGGACTTCATGAGCCTGCCGTCGACGCAGGCCTCGCTGTCGCGCAATGTCGGCACCTCGCCGACGGTCGATCGCAAGCTGCTCGACCTGACCGACGCCGAGTTCGCCGCGGTCTCCTCCGACATTCCGCCGATCATCCCGCGCTACGACATGTATCAGACGCGGTCCGACTGGCTGAACCAGAAGTGGACCGAGCTGATCGTCGGCTGAGCCGGGCGATGACACATCGCATCGCGCCAGACGGGCTCGGCGAGCTCTTTTCTCCCCCTGCAAGGGGGAGACCGGACTCGCGCAGCGAGCCGAGAGGGGGTCCTCTTCGGCGCACGAGACCCCCACCCGGACGGCTTTGCCGTCTCGACCTCCCCCTTGCAGGGGGAGGAAAGACGGGGGCCGGATAGCCGATGTCTGGCCTCGTCCTCGACGGCGTGACGAAATCGTTCGGAGCCTTCACGGCGGTCGATCGCATCGACCTCGAAGTTCCGAACGGCACCTTCGTCTGCATCCTCGGCCCCTCCGGCTGCGGCAAGACCACGCTCTTGCGCATGATCGCCGGGCTCGAGGAGCCGACCTCGGGCAAGATCGTCGTCGACGACAAGGACATCACCGCCCTGCCCGCGCACAAGCGCGACTTCGGCATGGTGTTCCAGTCGCTGGCCCTGTTCCCGCACCTGAGCGTCGGCCAGAACGTCGCCTACCCGCTGCGCATCAGGAACGTGCCGCGCGCCGAGCAGGATCGGCGCGTCGCCGAGCTGCTCGAGCTCGTGCAGCTTCCCGGCACCGCCGACCGCCCCGTCTCGAAACTCTCCGGCGGCCAGCGGCAGCGCATCGCCCTCGCCCCGGCGCTGGCGCAGAAGCCGAGACTGTTCCTGCTCGACGAGCCCCAGTCGGCGCTCGATGCGAAGCTGCGCGAGGCGATGCAGGTCGAGCTGCGGCAGCTGCAGCAGTCGCTCGGCATCACGACGCTCGTCGTCACGCACGACCAGCGCGAGGCGCTAACGCTGGCCGACCTCGTGCTCGTGATGTCGGCCGGGCGCATCCAGCAGGCCGCGCATCCGACCGAGATCTATCGCCGGCCGGCCAACCGCTTCGTCGCCGACTTCATCGGCTCGACCAACCTGCTCGACGCCGTCCGCGAAGGGGACGGCGTCCGCGTCGCCGGCGCGCTCGTCCGGGGCCTCGCGGGGCCGGCCGGCAGCGACCGCGCCACCGTTTCGGTGCGGCCGGAGGATCTGCACGTCGTGCCGGCCGGCCAGGGCGGCATTCCGGCGACCGTGACCTTCGTCCGCGACCTCGGCGCGAGCATCGAGACCTTCTTGCGCGTCGGCGAGACCGAAGTCGTCGCCCTCGCCATGCCGAACCAGCGCGGCGACTTCTCCTCGGGCTCGGCCGCCGGGCTGATCATCCCGGCCGAGGCCTGCGTGGTGCTGACCTCGTGAGGCGCGAGCCGCCACGGGCGCTCGGCGACTACGGGCCGCTCGCCTTCCCGGCGGCGATGCTGTTCGTGTTCTTCGTCATCCCGTTCGGGACGATGATCGCCGTCAGCTTCTACCAGCGCCAGCAGGGCGCCTTCTACACGCCGGCCTTCGTCTTCGACAATTACGAGCGCTTCCTCAGCCTGTTCTTCGGCCGCGTGCTCGGCTTCTCGCTGATGCTGGCGCTCGGAGTCGCGCTCGCCTGCCTCGTCTTCGGCCTGCCCTTCACCTATGCGCTGACGCGCATGCGGCGCAGCCTGCAGGTGTTCTGGCTCGTCGCGCTCCTGTCGATCCTGTCGCTGTCGGAAGTCATCGTCGGTTTCGCCTGGTCGACGCTCTTGTCGCGGACCGCAGGCATCACCAACCTCTTCGCCGCCGTCGGGCTGATGGAGGCGGCCGTGGCATGGACGCCGAGTCTCGGCGCGCTCGTCGTCGGCACCGTCTATCTCGCCTTCCCCTACACGGTCCTCGTCCTCTATCCGGCGCTGGCGCGGCTCGACCCGACGCTGGTCGAGGCCGCGCGAACCCTCGGCTCCTCGCCGACCCGCGCCTTCCTCGGCGTCGTCGTGCCGGCCCTGCGTAACACGCTGCTCGCCACCGGCATCATGGTCTTCGTGTTCGCGCTCGGCTCGTATCTGTTGCCGCAGCTGCTCGGCCGGCCGCAGCACTGGACGCTGTCGGTGCTGATCACCGACCAGGCGATCTACCAGTCGAACATGCCGTTCGCGGCGGCGATGGCCGTCTTCCTCGTCCTCGTCAGCCTGTCGCTGGTGGCGCTCGTCGCCCTCGTCGGGCGGAAGGAGGGGGCGGGATGAGGCTCGCCTGGGGTATGCGGCTCTACATGCTGGCAGTCGGCCTCTTCCTCGCCGCGCCGATCGTCGTCGTCGCCGGCGTTTCGGTGAACGCGCAGCGCACCTTGGTCTTCCCGCCGCAGGGATTCTCGCTCCAGTGGTATGGCGAAATTTTCACCGATCCCGGCTGGCGCGCGGCGCTCGTCGCCTCGGTCACCGTCGCCTTCCTGTCGGCGACGCTGGCGGTGGCGATCGCCTTCCCGCTCGCCTGGTTCCTGTGGCGGCGCGCTTCGCGCTTCGGCGAGGCGGTGCGGCTCGTCGGCATCGCGCCCTTCATCCTGCCGCCGGTGATCACCGCGCTCGGCTTTCTCAGCTTCTGGGCGACGAGCGGTTTTTACGGCGCGCCGTGGACGGTGGTGATCGGCCACGCGATCTTCTTCACCACGCTGCCGCTCGTCACCCTGTCGCTCGGCTTCGCCACCATCGACGCCTCGCTGACCGAGGCCGCGGCGACCATGGGTGCCGACGACCGGACGATCCTGCGCACCATCGTGCTGCCGCTGGTGCTTCCCTACCTGATCTCCGGCTTCGCCTTCGCGTTCGTGCTGTCCTTGAACGAGTACATCGTCGCCTACATGTCGGTCGGCTTCACGCTCGAGACGCTGCCGATAAAGATCTTCAACGCGCTGCGCTACGGCTACACGCCGACCATGGCGGCGGTGGCGGTGTTCTTCGTCCTCCTCGCGGCGGTGATCTACGGCCTCGTCGCCCGCTTCGGCGATCTGCCGCGGCTGCTCGGCGCCTGGTCTTCGAAGGACGGCTGAATGCGGCTCGCGGTTCTGCAGATGGAGGCGCGCGCCGGCGACGTCGATTTCAACATCGCGGCGATCGAGGAGGCAGCCGAGCGAGCGTCGGCCGCCGGCGCCGACCTGCTGGTTACGCCGGAGCTCGCCGTCACCGGCTACGGCGCGGGGGAAAGCATGCGCGATCTCGCCGAGCCGTCCGACGGGCCGGCGGCACGGCGCCTCGCCGACATCTCCGCGCGGCTCGGCATCGCCCTCGTCGCAGGCTTCGCCGAGCGCGACGGCGCGACGATCTGGAACGCCGCGCTGCTGTTCGAGCGCGGCCGCCTCCTGCAATGCTACCGCAAGCGGCAGCTCTGGGGCGACTACGAGAAGGCGCTGTTCACGCCGTCCGATGCCCGCGGCGAGCCCGTCGAGCTGCGCGGAATGAAGGTCGGGCTCGCCATCTGCTACGACATCGAGTTCCCAGAGACGGCGCGGTGGCTCGCGGTCGCGGGCGCCGAGCTGATCCTCGTGCCGACCGCGCTGCCGCAGGACGGCTCGGCGACATTCATCTCGGAGAAGATGCTGCCGGTGCGGGCCTTCGAGAACCAGGTCTTCGTCGCCTATGCCGGGCATGCGGGCTACGATGGCCGCTTCGCCTATTTCGGTCCCTCCTGCCTCGTCGCCCCCGACGGCTCCCACCTCGCCCGCGCCGCGCCTGACGCTGCCGACCTGCTGATCGCCGAGGTGGCGCCGGGAGATTTTGCGGCATCGCGGGCTAAGAACCCGTATCTGGCGGAGCTGCGGGCGGGCTGACCCGTGTGTCGTCCGGCAAATCCGAGCGAGGAGACGGGACTCGGCGATCTCTCGCCAGCATCCGCCCCCTGCGTCGTCATGTTCTGCGAAGACCTCTCCGCTCGTCATCCTGCGCGAAAGCGCAGGATCCATCTTGATCGTCTGCAGAGTCGAAAGAAGAGATGAATCCTGCGCTTTCGCGCAAGATGACGATGGAGGTGCGACGGCGCCGGGATTGCCTGCTCGAGCGGGTGGCCAACTCCGCCACATTTCACTTCCGGTCGACGTCGAACGGCATGCCCGGATCGGCGACCAGCACTGCCACTGCGCCTCGCCGATCCTCAAACGAACAGGCGCTCCCAGTCGCTTCGGCCGGGTACGATGCGCAGAACCAGGACGCCCGAATTATCGATCAGATAGATCACGAGGTGCGATCCATAGGGATGCACCCGGATGGCCGGCGTGAACTCGAGCCGCTCGCGGGCGAGCCGGGGATTGGCGTCGAGAAGGTCTAGAGTCCTGAAGAGGCCATCGGCGTACTCCTCCGCTTGGCGTGCTCCGAAGACCGTGGCTCCCTCCACATAGATGCCGACGATATCGGCATCGGCCCGCCTCGAGAGGCGCCAGGTCATGGTCCCGGCTTGGCGACTTTCTCACGCGCCGCGGCGAGGATTTGCTCGCGCGACCGATGGCTGATGCCGCTCTCGATGCCTTCGGTGACGAGCGCTTGCAGCCGCGCCTGGGCATCGGCGCGCTCCTGGTCGCGGCGGATCAGATCGCGCACATAGTCGCTCGCATTCGCGTAGCGACCCGTCCGCGTCTGAAGCTCTACCCAATCCTTCATGGGCTCGGGTAGCGAGACGTTCATGGTGGCCATGCGAGCACCTTCCGAGCCCAAGGTGACAAAGATTGCCATTCTTTGTCAATCTCCATGTGCCGATCTTGCCTGGCGCGATCGGCTCTACGTCGCGCTCACCCCACCACGTCCTCCCGGCGATCCACGTCGAACAGCACACCCGCATCCGTCACCGGCACCAGCCGCAGCGCATCACCCAGCCCCTGCAGCACCTCGCGGCCGCCGCTGTCGCCGGTCGCCTTCGCGAGGGCCGGAAACAGCGCGCGCGAAAAGAGCACCGGGTGGCCGCGGCGGCCCTCGCAGACGGGCGCCGCGGCCGCGATGCCCGGCTCTCCCAGTGCCGCCGCGAGCAGCCCCGCGACCTCGTGCGGCACGCGCGGCATGTCGCCGAGGAAGACGAAGGCGCCGGTCGCGTTCTCGGGCAGTGCCGCGATGCCGGCGCGCAGCGAGGCCGCCATCCCCTCCCGGAAGTCGGTCGCACGCACGAGCCGCAGCCGCCACTCGCCGCGATCGGAGGCGAAATCGAGCGCTGCGTTCTCCACGCGCTCGGCGTCGGCGCCGGTGACGACGACGATGTTCTGGACCGGCGCGGCGAAGGCGGCCGCCAGCGCGCCGTGCAGCAGCACGCCGTCACCCCAGCGCGCCAGCAGTTTTTGGCTGCCGAAGCGCGACGCCGTGCCGGCGGCGAGCATAATGGCGTGCAAGCCGGATTCTGCGGGATTGCTCACGCGGCGACGACGGCCTCGGTTCGCGCCGCGCGCTGGCGCCGAGCTTGGGCGGTCTGCACCACCTCGCCGATGATCGCGACCGCGATCTCCCACGGCGCCCGGCCGCCGAGCGGCAGGCCGACCGGCGCCTTCAGCCGCGCGAGATCGGCCTCGGCGAGGCCGGCCGTCCGCAGCCGCGCCAGCTTGTCGGCGAGCTTCCGGCGGCTACCGAGGAGACCGACATAGAACGCTGGCGAGGGCAAGGCGGCGGCGAGCGCCTCGTGATCGTGATCGGCATCGTGCATGGCGACGACGACCGCGGTGAACGGGTCGACGCCGATCTTTTGCAGCGCCGCCGCAGGATCGTCGCGCAGATAGCGGAGTGCGGCGCGGGCCGGCGGCGCCTCCGGCCCCTTCGGCCGCACCAGCGCGACCTCCATGCCCATCTCGGCCCCGAGCCGGCAGAGGGCGAGCGTGACCGGGTCGGCGCCGATCACGACGAGCCGCCGCTGCGGCATTGCCTTCCGCCAAACGAGGCCGCCATCGGCCTCGCCCGCGAGAGGCCCCGCTTCGGCGGCCCGGCACGCATCCGCCCACTCGGCGGGCGGGCTCTCGGCCGCCGGCTCGATGCAGACGTGTCGCGTCCCGTCGCTGAGCCAGAGCGCCGGACGGCGCGCCTCGCGCAGCGCGACGAGGCGATGCGCGGCGAGGTCATCCGCGGCGAGCCGCTCGACCAGAAGGCCGATCCAGCCGCCGCAGGGCAGCTTGATGTCGATCGGCCCGCCGAGGCCGTATATCAGCCGGCGCGGCGTCCCGTCCGCGATCGTCTCGAGCGCATGCAGGACGATATCGGCCTCGACGCAGCCGCCGCCGACATAGCCGGTGACGGATCGCTGCGTGATCAGCATCTGCGCACCTATGCCGCGCGGCGCGCCGCCCTCGGCGGCGTAGAGCGTGACGAGGGCGGATGGCTCTCCCGCGCTCAGCGCCGCCGCGAGCGCTGGTCGAATATCGTCGACGAGCCCGAACTCCGGCCAGTCGGCCCGCGCCTGTTCCTCTGCTGAAGCCATAGCCGATGCGTCCCGCTGCGTTCCGGCCACCAGGATAGGCCCGAACCGCCGCTGCCGACTACCCCGCAGCCCGGCGCTTTCGCCATTCCGTTTCTCGCGCTCCGATTCGGAGGCGATTTCTTCCGATGTCGTCGACTATGCCCTGATCGTTCCGTCGAGCCGAGCCGGAGGGGAGAATAGCCCCGGCCGCGCCAAGTGGTCGACCAATCGCCGAACTAGGCGGTGCTTGGCGGCCGATCACGCGATTTTGGTCGGCGACCGCGAATTTCTGTCCCCGCTCCGGATTCGCCCGGAAACCACAGCCCCTGCGCGGGCGTTTGGAACCCTGCTAGAGTGTGCGCAGGGTCGGACGACGCGGCCCGTGTTCTCCGGGGGGAGGCGGACGGCATGCGCGTGGGCCCGATCGTTGGCGGCGTCGTTCTCGTGCTGCTGCTCGTCAGCGGCGGCCTCGTCGCCTATGCGTGGCATTCGGCGATCGACCCAATCGATCCGCCGGCGCGCTCCGCCTTCGACGAAAAGGCGATCACCCGCGGCGCCGAGCTGGCGGCGATCGGCAACTGCAATGTCTGCCACACCGCGCCGGGCGGAAAGCTGTTCGCCGGCGGCCTCGATCTGCCGACCCCGTTCGGCACGATCTTCTCCACCAACATCACGCCCGACCCGGAGACCGGCATCGGCCGCTGGTCGCAGGCGGCCTTCGACCGCTCGATGCGGCAGGGCGTCGACCGCGCGGGGAACCACCTCTACCCGGCCTTCCCCTACGATCACTTCACGCTCGTCTCGGACGACGATCTCCGCGCCCTCTATGCCTTCCTGATGACGCGGGAGCCGGTTCGCCAGGAGGCGAAGGCGAACGAGCTGCGCTTCCCCTACGATCAGCGGATGCTGCTCGCCGGCTGGAAGCTGCTGTTCTTCCGGGAAGGACCCTACCGACCGGACGCGGGCCAGAGCGCCGAGTGGAATCGCGGCGCCTATCTCGCCGAGGGCCTCGGCCATTGCGGCGCCTGCCATACGCCGCGCGACCGCTTCGGCGCCGAGGAGCGCGACCGCCACTTCGACGGCGCCGATGTGGAGGGCTGGTACGCCTACGCGATCAACCGCAATTCGCCGGCGGCCGTCCCGTGGACCGCGGACAGCCTCGACTTCTACCTCCGCAATGGCTGGGAGGAGGCGCATGGCATCTCGCGCGGGCCGATGGCGCCGGTGACGACCAATCTCGCCGCGGTGCCCGAGGCGGATGTGCGCGCCATCGCCACCTACGTCGCCGCACAGATGGGCGAGCCGGATGCCGAGCGGCGGCGCAAAGG
>JAEZCD010000061.1 GCA_023430145.1 Pseudomonadota bacterium | reverse complement strand
ACCGCCCTGGTGTCGCCCCCGGCCGCGCGAAGCGCGGGGAAGGGGACCCAGGCCTTTCGGGCCCGATCGTCCACCCGGCTTCTTCATAGGAGCGTCAGCGACGAAGCAATCCACTTTACGGCGCTCGAAGAGAAGCTGGATTGCTTCGCTGCGCTCGCAAATGACGAGGAGCCGGCGGCGCTACCCCGCGATCAGCTCGATGCTGACGGCGCGCAGGCGGGCGCGGTCGGCGGAGGGGCCGACCAAAACCTCGATCGAGCCGGGCTCGAACACCGGCTCGAGATCGAGGCCCAGGAACTTCAGCTCCGCCGCGGGCAGCGCGAAGCGCACCGTGCCGCGCTGACCGGGCGTCAGCGCGATCTTGGCAAATCCCTTCAGCACGAGGAGCGGCGGCGCCACGCTCGCCACCTTGTCGTGCGTGAACAGGAAGACGGTCTCCTCGGCCGCCATGGCGCCGTCGTTCGTCACCTCGACGGCGACCTCGATCGTGTCGCGCTCGCGCACCCGCTCCGGTCCGACGCGCAGGTTCGAGTAGACGAACCGGCCATAGGTCAGGCCGTGCCCGAAGTGGAACAGCGGCGCGTTCGGCTGGTCGATGTACTTGCTCGTGTAATGGTCGAGCGCGTTCGCGGGCCGGCCGGAGCGCCGCTCGCCTAAGAAGATCGGGATCTGGCCGACCGAGCGCGGCCAGGTCACCGGCGTCTTGCCGCTCGGCGAGACGCGCCCGGTGAGGACGTCGGCGATTGCGTTGCCGGCCTCGCTGCCGAGGAACCAGGCGGCGATCACCGCATCGGCGCGCTCCACGAGCCAGGGCACGGTCAGCGGCCTGCCCGAGAACAGGATTGCGACCACCGGCACGCCGTGCCGGCGCGCACGGTCGAGCACGGCCTCGGCGAGCGCCCGCTGCCGGCCCGGCAGGTCGAGCTCGGCACGGCTCGCCGCCTCGCCGCTCATCACCGCGGCCTCGCCGAGGCAGAGCAGCACGGCATCGACGCCCTCGCAGAGGCTCGCCGCGGCGGCGATGCCGATCTCGTCGCCGCCCTCGATGTCCACGCCCTGCACATAGAGGACCGCCGCCTCCGGCAGCGCCGCGCGCATCCCGGCGAGCACGCTGACATGGCCGCCATGGTCGGCGGCCGCCGCCCAGGGGCCGGCCATTTCGCCGACGGCATCGGCGAGCGGCCCGATGACGGCGATCCTGTTGGCAGCCGGCGGCAAGGGCAGCGCGCCCTCGTTCTTCAGCAGCACGAGCGACCTCGCGCCCGCCTCGCGCGCAAGCCGCCGCCGGTCGGCGATCGCCTGCCGCGTCTCCGGCACCGCGCCGCGGCGATAGGGATCGTCGAACAGGCCGAGCTGCTCCTTAAGCGTCAGCACGCGCCGCACGGCGGCATCGACCATCGCCATGTCGACAAGGCCACGCTCGAGCGCCGCGGGAAGACCCTCGCGATAGGCGTTGGCCATCATGTCGATGTCGATGCCGGCCCTGAGCGCCAGCACGGCCGCCTCGACGAGGTCGGCCGCCACGCCGTGCCGGATCAGCTCGGCGATGGCGTTGTAGTCGCTGACGATGACGCCGTCGAAGCCGAATTTTTCGCGCAACCATCCGCGTAGGAGCGCGACGTTCGCGGTCATCGGCACGCCGGCGAGGTCGGTGAAGGCCGGCATGACGGTCGCCACCCCCGCCGCCACGGCGGCCTCGAAGGCCGGCAGGTGCACCTCGCGGACCGTCCGCTCGGAGATGTCGACGGAGGCGTATTCGCGGCCGGCCATGACCGGGCCGTAGGCACAGAAATGCTTGGCGCAGGCCGCGAGCCGCTCCGGCGAGGCGAGGTCGCCGCCCTCGAAGCCGCGCACCTTGGCCTCGGCGATGCGGGCGCCGAGGAACGGATCCTCCCCCGGCCCTTCGGCGCTCCGCCCCCAGCGCGGGTCGCGGGAGACGTCGAGCATCGGCGCGAATACCATGGAGAGCCCGTCGGCGGCGCTCTCCTTGGCGGTCTCGCGGGCGGTGCGCTCCCAGAGGCCGGGATCGAACGCCGCCGCCTCGGCGAGCGGGATCGGGAACATCGTCCGGTGGCCGTGGATGGCGTCGAAGCCGATCAAGAGCGGGATGCCGAGCCGCGAGCCCTCGACCGCGAGCCGCTGCACCTCGTTCACATGCGCCGCGCCGACCATGTTGAGCAGGTTGCCGATCGTCCCGTCGCGGATCGACTCGGTGGAATCGCCGGCGATGATCGGCCCCGTCACCGCATAGGTGGACGCGGTCATCGTCATCTGGCCGAGCTTCTCGGCCAGCGTCATGGAGGCGATCAGCGTCTCGATCCTGCTCATCTCGATGCTCCGGCGCGGGCGGAATGCCGTTTTCCCGCCGCGGGGGTTTCCTATCCCCTTTCCGGGCGATGAGTGGCAAGGTCTCGCCGGCGGAGAGAGACTTAAATCCATGGCGACGGATCGAACGGAAGCCATCGGCCAGGCCGCCTCGGCGATCGAGGAGGCGACGCATGCTGCGCTGATCCCGCAGCTGCGCATGATGGCCGGCGCACTCTGGGACTCGGCGGTGCGCAACACGCTGCTCATGATCGGCGGCGCGATCATCGTCGTCATCGTCGCCACCACCTGGGGCCAGATCCGGCTCAACAGCTGGAACGCGCCCTTCTACGACTCGCTGTCGCGCCGCGACCTGCCGGAGTTCCTGCACCAGCTCGGCATCTTCGGCATGATCGCGAGCTTCCTGCTCATCCTTAATGTCGGCCAGCGCTGGCTGACCGAGATGCTGCGCCTGAAGCTGCGCGAGGGCCTCGTCACCGACCTCGTCGGCGCCTGGATGGTGCCGGGCCGCGCCTTCAGGCTCGGCAATGCGGGGCCGATCGGTGTCAATCCCGACCAGCGCATGCACGAGGACGCCCGCCACCTGACGGAGCTGTCGACCGATCTCGGCGTCGGCCTGCTGCAATCCTCGATCCTGCTCGTCGCCTTCATCGACGTGCTCTGGGAGCTGTCGAGCGGCTTCGTGTTCCATTTCGACGGCTCGAGCTTCGCCATTCCGGGCTACATGGTCTGGGCGGCGATCCTCTATGCCGGCTCGGCCTCGCTGATCAGCTACTGGGTCGGCCGGCGGCTGATCGCGCAGAACTCCGAGCGCTATTCGCGCGAGGCGGAGCTGCGCTCCTCGCTGATGCGCGTCAACGAGCACATCGACGTCATCTCGCTGTCGGCCGGCGAGGCCGACGAGGCGCGGCGCATCCGGCTCGACCTCAAATCGGTGCTCGACGCCATGACGCGGCTCGTGTTCGGCCTCACCAACCTCACCTGGATCACCGCCGGCTACGGCTGGTTCACGCTGGTGGCGCCGATCCTCGTCGCGGCCCCGGTCTATTTCGCCGGCGACCTCACCTTCGGCGGCCTGATGATGGCGGTCGGCGCCTTCAACCAGGCGCAGAGCTCGCTGCGCTGGTTCGTGGACAATTTCAGCGTCATCGCCGACTGGCGGGCGACGCTGCTGCGGGTGGCGAGCTTCCGGCGCGCGGTGGTGGCGACGGACCTCCTCGACGAGGTGCCTGGCCGCATCGAGTTCGCCGAGGGCGAGCCGGGCCGCATCACCATCGACAATCTCGAGGTGACGACGCCGGCCGGCTGCACGGCGCTGCGCGAGCCGCAGGTGGAGGTCCGCGCCGGCGACCGGCTGCTCATCGTCGGCGAATCGAACTCGGTGGAGACGCTCGTCTTCCGCGCGCTCGCCGGCCTCTGGCCGTGGGGCTCGGGGCGGATCAGCCGCCCGAAAGGCGAGGACATCCTCTATATGCCGCGGCGCCCCTATCTGCCGCCCGGCACGCTGCGCGAGGTGCTCGCCTACCCGGCCCGCGTCGACAGCTTCACGAGCGATGATTTCAGCGCAGTGCTGACGCGGCTCGGCCTCGAGCGCCTCGCGCCGGGGCTCGACAAGCCGCGGCGCTGGCACCGCGAGCTCAGCGAGGACGAGCAGCAGGGCATCGCCTTCGCCCGCGCCCTCCTGCAGCGGCCGCCCTGGCTGATCATCGACGACGTGCTCGATTCGCTCGACGACGAGCTGCTGGCGCGGGTTCTCGATGCGCTCAGCGCCGAGCTGGCGCGCACCGGCATCATCCACATCGGCCGCGCGGCGACGCACGACCACGTCTTCTCCCGCGTGCTACACCTCACCATGGATCCCACCACCGAGGATCGGGTCCGCAGCCTCCTCAACCGCAAGCGGACCAAAGGCCCGGCGAAGCCCACCGCCGCATCGATGCACCAGCAGCAAATGTCCTGACGAGGGTCCCCCGCCGATGCCGAAAGCCGCCAAGCCGGCAACGAAGACCCCGCGCGCCGTCGCGAAGACCGCTCCCGGGCCGCGCGGCAAGGCGCACCTGTCGAAGTCCCCGGCCGCGCTCGACGACGAAGACCTGCTCGAGCTCGTGCAGCGACAAACCTTCCGGTTCTTCTGGGAGGGCGGACATCCCGTCAGCGGCCTCGCTTACGACCGCCGCACGACCACCGACGAGCCGGCGGACGACGGCGTCATCGCCGTCGGCGGCTCCGGCTTCGGCGTCATGTGCATCATCGTCGCCGTCGAGCGCGGCTGGATCTCCCGTGAGGCAGGCATCGCGCGGCTCGGCACGATGCTCGACGTCCTCTTGCGCGCGCCCTGCTACCACGGGGCGCTTTCGCACTTCATGAACGGCCGCACCGGGGCGACCATCAATTTCGGCCGCAAGGACGATGGCGGCGACATCGTCGAGACCTCGTTCGTCACCATGGGCCTGTTGTGCGCGCGGCAATATTTCGGCCGCGACACAGAGGCCGAGAGGAGCCTGCGCGGCCGCATCGACTGGTTCTGGCGCGACATCGAGTGGAGCTGGTACACGCAGGGCGACCGCCGGCTGCTCTATTGGCACTGGAGCCCGAACAATGGCTGGGTCATGGATCACGAGATCCGCGGCTGGAACGAGTGCCTGATCACCTATGTGCTCGCCGCCTCCTCGCCGCGCTATGCGATCGAGCCCATCGCCTATCACCGCGGCTGGGCCGGCGGCCGCGACTACCTCAACGGCAAGACCTATTACGACACCCTCCTGCCGCTCGGCCCCGACCTCGGCGGGCCGGTGTTCTTCTCGCACTACTCCTTCCTCGGCCTCGATCCGCGCGGCCTGAAGGACAGGTATGCCGACTATTGGCAGCAGAACACGGCGCAGGTCGCCATCAACCGTGACTGGTGCATCGCCAATCCGGGCGGCTTCAAAGGATATGGCCCGGACTGCTGGGGCCTTACCGCGAGCGACGATCCCGACGGCTACGCCCCGCACGCGCCCGGCCTCGGCCCCGACCACGACAACGGCACCATCACGCCGTCGGCGGCGCTGGCGAGCTTCCCCTACGCGCCGGAGGCGTCGATGCGGGCGCTGCGCCATTTCATGGCCCTCGGGGACGGCGGGCTCTGGCAGCGCTACGGCTTCATCGACGCCTTCTGCGAGCAGCGGGGCTGGTATGCCGACACCTTCCTCGCGATCGACCAGGGGCCGATCGTCGTGATGATCGAGAATTTTCGCACGGGCCTCCTCTGGAAGCTGTTCATGAGCGTGCCCGAGGTGCAGACCGGGCTCCGCCGGCTCGGCTTCACGAGCCCCTGGCTCGACGGTGCGGCCGGCGCGTGAGCGAGAGCCTCCAGGACTGGATCGAGCGGGAATACCGGCATGCCGGGCCGGCCATGCTGCGCAGCGTCTCGCCGACCGGCCTCGTCAAGGCCCGCCCCTTCTTCGGCCAGACGATCACGGCCATAGCGGGCTCCTCGATCGCGACGCCCGAGCTCGCCGCCTACGATCCGGATCCGGACTATTTCTTCCACTGGTACCGCGACTCGGCGATCGTGCTCGATGCCCACCGGCTCCTGCTCGAGGACGGCGCCGTCGGGCGCGAGGCGGTCGGCCAGTTCGCCGATTTCGTGCGCTTCAGCCTGTCCTTGCGCGATCTCGACGGCAGAGAGCTCGTCCAGGATCCCCGCTGGCGCGAGAATGTCTGGCCGGACTACCGAAAGTTCATCCGCGCCGATGCTGATCTCGGCCGCGCGCATGGCGAGGAGATTCTCGGCGAGACCCGCGTCAACCCCGACGGGACGCTCGACATATCGAGCTGGCCGCGGCCCCAGAACGACGGCCCGGCGCTGCGGGCGCTCGCGGTGCTGCGCTGGCTCCGCGGCGTGCCCGACATCGAGGAGAATGTACGACGCGAGGCGGCCGACCTCGTCCGCGGTGACCTCGCCTTCACCTCCGCGCGCTGGAGCCTGACGAGCTTCGACATTTGGGAGGAGGAGGAAGGCCACCACTACTACACGCTGCGGATGCAGGCCGCGGCGCTCGCGGACGGCGCCGACTGGCTCGAGGCAGAGGACGAGGCGGGGCTCGCCGAGGAATACCGGCAGAAGGCGGCCGCAATCCTCGAAAGGCTCGACGGCTTTTGGCTGCCGGACGAAGGATTTTACCGCTCGCGCATCCTGACCTCCGGCCCGCGCTCGACCAGGGAGCGCGACATCGCCGTGATCCTGTCGGCAATTCATTCACGCGGGCGCGGCGCGACCCATTCGGTCCGCGATCCGCGGATGGCGGCGACGCTGGCCATGCTGGAGGCCACCTTCGACGCCGACTATCCGATCAACCACGGCAAGCGCGCCGGCCCCGCGATGGGCCGCTATCCGGGCGACACCTATTATTCCGGCGGCGCCTGGTATGTCGCCACCCTCGGCGCCGCCGAGTTCTGCTTCCGCGCCTCAACCGCTGGGGCGGGCGATCCGACCGCCCTCCTCCGCCACGGCGATGCGTTCCTCGAGACCGTCCGCGAGTTCACGCCGGCGTCCGGCGATCTGTCCGAGCAGTTCGACAAGGCGACCGGCGAGCAGACCTCGGCCAAGAACCTCGCCTGGAGCTACGCCGCCTTCATCTCCTGCCGCACCGCGCGCAAGCTGGCGACGGCACTGGCGGCATGAGGTCGGCACCCTCGCGGCCGACCCGTCTCCCTCGGAGCAGGCCGGCGCGAGAGCACATTTCTCCAGGCATCCTGCGCGAAAGCGCCTCTCGGTCGCCATCCTGCGCGAAAGCGCAGGATCCATCTTTGCCGGGTGATTCCATGAAGGAAGAATGGATCCTGCGCTTTCGCGCAGGATGACGCGGAGCGTGTGGACACGCTTCGCCTTCGCGCAAGGTGACGAGGCGGCCGCGCGCAGATGACGAGGCAGCCGGTCGATCCGCTCAATCCGACACGACCTGCTTGGTGCGCTCCAGAATCGCGTTCAGGCCCCGTGCGGCCTCGGTCGAGTAGCCGGTCTTCAGCACCGCGCGGAACACCTGCTCGGCCTCGTCGAAGCGGCCGAGCTCGAAATAGGACCAGCCGCGCAGCAGCATGAGGTCGTTCTGCTCGGGCAGGAATTTCGCCCGCTCGTCGAGCGTCAGCAGCGTCTCGGTGAAGCGCCGCTCCTTATAGAACGCGAGCGCGCGCTGGGTGAGGATGCCGGTCGTCAGCTCGGCGCTGCGGCGGAGCGTCTGCGGCGCCTCGGTGGCGGCGACCGCGGCCTCGTCCGTCATCCCCTTGCGCAGGAAGGCGAGCGACTTGCCATAGGTGGCCTCGGAGCGGGTGGCGGCGGCGCCGACGGCGATCGCGCGGTCGAAATAGGCGATCGCCTCGAGCGGGCGCTCAAGATTCATCAGGCACCAGGCGAACCGCAGCGCGCTCGCCGGCGCCATCGCCTCCGGGCGCGGCCGGCTCAGCGCGCAGGCCCGGCCCGGGGCGACGCTGGGC